>JAJGAH010000028.1 GCA_020844525.1 Eubacterium sp. | reverse complement strand
AAAGGGGATTTCTCTGTATGCACATGCCCGGTGCCAGCCACAATGTCACATGAAACAGCTGCATCTCTCCGGCAACACATCTGCCCACTTCTGCAACCAGATCCTCATCCCAGCTCTGTGCCAGAACCGTACCAACCGGGAAGGCGGTGCAGTACTGATAATATTTATCTCCTTCCATCCGGTCTGCATCCGGCATAAAAATGCCACCCTCCATGCTGAACTGGAAGGGCATCTGTACAATCTCACCACCGCGCACATAATAGCACCGGTTCAAACGCAGACCAGCAGGTCCGTCTGCCAGCACGATACTGGCAAGCCCCTCCTTTTCTGCACAGGCACTGGTCTGTGCAGCTGATCCCGGTACACTGAACCCGGATGAACCAAGCTGCGCACCCTGTGCTTTTCCGGGGTCTCCTGTTGCCAGATGCCGGCGCTGCTCCGGTGTCAGTTTCTGCACAAATGCAAGTCCCTCCGGGTCAGAAAGTTCTGCATTTGTATGGTATGTCACTGTTCTTGTTGTAATGGCATCCGCATGCAATGAAAGAATAAAGTCTTCGCCAATCTTTTTTTCATCGTCCTGTTTCTCCTGAACCCAGGTGTTCCTTATCTCCCGCGACAGATGGTACTCCTCAATGGGATTCTCCGGAACACAGACATGGCGTGTTTTCTCCAGCAGTACATCTTTCGCAAGATCCGCTGCCACCGAGGGGACAGAATCTGCAAGAGAATTTCCAATATACAGGCAATATCTTCCTTTTTCCAGCAGCCACCCGGGTGTTTCCATATCATAAGATGCCAGCGCAGAATACGGTACCTGCAGCAGGCAGTTCTCCGACTCACCAGGCATCAGAAGGCGGGTCTTGGAGAATGCAACCAGACGACGGCGTTCCTTTTCCAGTCTTCCATCAGGGCATGCTGCATATACCTGTACCACCTCGCGTCCCAGGGCATCGCCATCATTCTTTACCTTCACAGAAATCCGGATCCCGGTACCCGGTTCTTCTTCCACCTGTTCAGTAATGATGGAAAAATCAGAGTAGGACAGTCCAAATCCAAAACCATATCGAACCGGAATATGGAAGCTGTCAAAATATCGATATCCCACAAAAATGCCTTCATTGTAGTATTCGTGCTGAAGGTCTCCGTTCATATGAGAAAATTCCTGCGAATTGGGGTAATCCTCATAATGATACGCCCAGGTTGCAGTCAGCTTGCCAGACGGATTTACCTCACCGCTCAATATGTCCGCAAGCGCATGTCCGCCTTCCATGCCTGCCTGACAAAGGTCAACAAGGCCTTCAATATTGGGGGACTTGTCCATAAAGGAAAGGTCAATGACGCCGCCTGTATTCAGAACGACAACTACATGATCGTAGAGATCACAAACCCGTGCAAGTTCTTGCTCTTCCGCATCACTTAGCAGATAATCCCCTTTCTCATCATTTCGGTCAGCTCCTTCTCCTGCCACACGGCTGATCACGTAAACTGCAGTATCTGCCTCTGTCTTCTCTATCTGTTTTCCGGCAGGCCTGACAAATGGTGTGTGAGAATATATCTCAAAAAATTCCAGCGTCTCCTGATGTTTCTGACTCCTGCGTAAAATATCATCCCTCCAGGATATTCTGGCATTCTGATATCTTTGATTGTAATCCTCAATCCAGTCTTCATCAGTAATAATATAGCCGGCATCCTTCACCCCCTGATAGATGCTGACACTCTCCCGCTCGTTTACATCTCCGGATCCTGTACCGCCTTTTACCGTTTGCGAAGCACCCGATCCATACAATGCAATCCGGCTTCCGGCTTTCAGAGGAAGAATATGGTTCTCATTCTTTAACAGAACAATACCTCCATCCGCTGCGCGGCGCGCACAATTCATGCCATAAATCTCCCGCTCAGTGACCGCATTGCTTCTTGTGCCTGTGAAACTTCTTTTTCTGATTTTTCGCATATATCCATATTCTCCTTCTCGTTTGAACATCAAGATCCATAGCTCAGACTTTATTGCCAAAATAAATCATCTGGGTTTTTTTCGATTTCAAACTTTCCAGCAGTATGAATGATTTTCTCCCGTCTGAAGCAGGTAGTAGACACATTCCTCCTGCCTGATCTGTCACGTGTCAAACTGATCATATATCGATGTAAGTGAAATAAACACTATCCATTATATAATTTTCTCTTTTTACATAAGCGCCATGAAAGCCTAAGACATGGCTACCATGGCGCTATCATCGAATCAAAATACAATTGCCGCTATAAACTTATTCCTTTTCTTCAGCCTGCCGGACATAGGGATTGGAATATATTGCTAAAACGCATTGAGTAAATCCAGATCGACATATCGGATCTCTGCTTTCTTTTCCTCTTTCATCATTCCCTTGCCCTGAAATCTAATACATGTCACGAACGTCTTCTGATTTTTAGTGACTTCTTGTTTTTATGCATCCGGATCAACATCGATAAGAACTTTCATCGTTGTTTCCTTATTTGCATCGATGTACTGGTATGCCTTCAAGTAGTCCCCAAATGCAAAATGACAACTCATCAACGGTTTCAACTTGATTCTTCCCTCTCCCACAAGCCGAATAGCATCCTCGTAGTCTTCATGCCGGTACATCATTGTCGTATTTAAATCAAGTTCTGAATCATTCAGTTTAGCCAGATCGACAGTAGCCATTTTCCCAAATACCGCAACAAGGATAATCGTACTGCCTTTTCGCGCGTTTCGGATCGCACTGTTCATCGATACATCATTCCCAGCACAGTCATAAATAACGTCTGCTTTGTCTGGTCCAAAGCACTTTACCAGTTCTGTCCCAAAATCATTCTCCTTGGTATTAACAACGTTGTCCGCACCGACTGTCTTTGCCAGATGAAGCCGATAATCGGATATATCTGTTGCAAGCACCTGAGACGCTCCAAATGCCTTCAATGCCTGGCATAGAAGTATTCCAATCGGACCGCAACCCAGAACAACTGCCTTTTTCCCTTTTACATCAAATCTCTTTGCTGCATGAATTGTAACAGCTAGCGGTTCAATCATAGCGCCCTCGTCATAAGTCATCTGAGGTGGAATTGGCGTACATTTTGATTCGTCTACAGCAAAATATTCACTTGCTGTTCCAGTTGTCTGAAACCCCATGACCTTCAGGCTTTCGCATAGATTATATTTCCCATGAAGGCATGGATAGCAATGCCCGCAAAATACCTGCGGTTCAATGACAATACGCTGACCAACCTCATACTTCTTCGCATACCTGCCCCTTCTGACAATCTGGGCTGATACTTCATGTCCTTGTGTTACAGGATAATTGGTATAGGGATGTGTTCCGTGATAAACATGTATATCACTTCCGCATATACCAATCCTTTTTATCTTCACAAGTACCTGGTCTGGGCCGGGAACCGGAACCGGTATCTTCCGGAAAGTAATCTCACCCGGGCTCGTCATGACCTCTTGTATCATCAATTCCGGCACATTCTCCTCCGTATTCTTCACAATAGTCTGCCTTACCACACTTGCACCAGTAATTTCTTCACTAGCCATCATTCTAATTTTTCCTCCACCCCCAATATCATAAAGGGATACATGTTCTAAAAAATCAAGCATCATCAAAAACAGGTAAACGCTCCATCAATGCAAAAATCGCTTCCAGTAGTAAATGTGGATGTATCTCCTGCCAGATAGACACAGACAGACTCTAACTCTTCCGGTTTTCCCAAACGCCCCATTGGCGCCATATCATTCCACTGTGCAATCAACGGTTGAAGTGTTGGAGAAGAAAGCGTGAGATCTGTTCCTATGTAACCTGGTGAAATACAATTAACCCTGACACCCCGCTTTGCCCATTCAACTGCGAGAGATTTTGTAAGTTGAATTACACCGGCTTTTGATGCATTGTAGGCACACTGTGGCTGGGGAACATTGACAATGTGAGCAGACATCGATGCAGTGTTAATGATTGATCCCCCTCCATGCGAAAGCATATATCTACCGGCCACTGTATCAGTAAGAAATATACTGTCAAGGTTTACCGACAGATTTTTCTTCCACTGTGTAAAAGTCATCTTTTCCGCAGGCGCATTGATACATATCCCTGCATTGGCATGGCAGAAATCCAATCCACCAAGTTGTCCGACAACAGATTCCACCATCTCATTTACCTGAATCTCATTCGTCACATCACATTGAATAGAGACTACTTTCTGACCAGTCAGATCAGCAATTTCTTCTGCTGTTTTCTGCGCATTTTCCAAATCCAGATCCACAATTGCTATATCCGCGCCAGCCTCCGCAAACGCTGTAGCCGTGCATTTTCCAATACCTCTTGCTGCTCCTGTTACAAATCCCTTCTTTCCATCAAGACGCATTTTTTCGATAATACCCGCCATCTTTCTTCCCTCCCTTCTGATATTATGTATTTCTTATCTGCTTTCAGCTATCGTCTGCCGCATAAAGTACATATCTTCCAGGCTGTACGACCCTTGTCTTGTTTCCGATCACAACAGTCGAAATGACTGGTGTTTCGATGTCAAAACGGAATCTTCCGTCTTCCTGTGACCACCGTGATACAATCTTTCCATGTCGCGTCATCACAGTAGCTTCAAACCAATCAAGTCGTTTGTCTGGGTGCGGAGCAATTAGTGCCTGTGCATATCCGGGGGCCTCTTCAACCGGACGAATACCAGCAGCCGTGCCATACATCCAGTCTGCAACTGCACCGTATGCATAGTGATTAAATGAATTCATATCCGCACTCCAGAAATCACCGTTCTGCATGATGCCATCCCAATGTTCCCACATAGTAGTCGCACCTTTGGAAAGCGGATACAGCCAAGATGGATATTCTTTTCTCAGAAGAAGTGTCCATGCGAGATCTGCATGTCCATAATCGCTGAGAACATGAAGCAGGTATGGAGTACCTACAAATCCAGTCTGCAGCTGATCCCCCGCTTTATGGATCATATCAACCAGCTGATCAGATGTCTTCTGCGGATTTTCTGCCAGATGGAACTGAACAGCAAGCACACACTCCGTCTGTGTCTGATATTCCGTATAGGTTTCCCTGAATTTATCTGCAATGGTCTGATATAAATTTTCATATTCTGTTACATCTTCGTTCAACACTTTCCCCGCCTTGATCACCAATTCTGTGGAATATGCATAAAAGGCAGTTGCGATAAATTCTTCGCGGCTGGATCCCTTGTAGCTTCCAGACGGAGCATCCAGTCCAAGCCAGTCTCCGAAGTGCTCTCCACCTGCCCACAGACCGGGAACCGTTGTCGCAGAGGTAATATAATCGACCCATAGATGCATACTCTCAAATTGTTTCCGCAGTATATCAGGATTTCCAAATGCCATGTAAACTTCCCACGGGCAGATCACACCGGCGTCACCCCAGGCCGCACTTGGTTTTTCTGCCTGAAGCAGATCAGGGATAACAAAACCAACTGCCCCATCAGAGCGCTGATCCGCTTTCAGATCCCCCAGCCATTTTTTATAGAATCTTTCTGTATCAAAATTGTAGCATGCTGTCCGGCAGAAGACCTGTGCATCTCCCGTCCATCCCAGTCGCTCATCACGCTGCGGACAGTCAGTCGGAGCATCCACAAAATTACATTTCTGTCCCCAGATAATATTTCGGAAAAGTCTGTTCAGCATAGGATCCGAAGTACGTATCCAGCCTGTCCGGCGCATATCCGAATTTATCTGTATAGCTGTAAAGTTGTCTGCAACAGCATTCTTTACTCCGCCAGGGAACGCGTTAATACGGATATACCGGAATCCAAAAAAGGTGAGCTGCGGTTTCCAGGTCTGTTCTCCCTCAGAGCAGGTATAATGATACTGCGCCTTCGCCGACCGATAATTCTCTGTATAGAAATTGCCTTCCTTATCCATTACCTCAGCAAATGACAGATCTACAACTTCGCCGCTTTCTGCAGTCACCTGTGTTTCTACATAACCTGTAACTTCCTGACCAAAATCGAAAACTGTCTCGCCCTTTGGTGTGACAAAAATCCTTTTTACGCTAACATGCTCCTGTTCACGTACTTCCTCTCCTTCCTGCGGTATCAACGTTTCTGTCGGGCCATCAAATACGACGGCCTGTTTCCTTACAGAAGGGCAAAAAGTACCATCTGCTATTTCTCCATCATAAATCTCTGAGAAACGGATCTGACTTTCCTCTACAGTCCAGCTTTCATCTGAGGCAATGTACTCCGTTGTTCCATCATCATAATCCAGCCGTAATTCAGCAGTCAGACCAGCCGGATTTTTTCGATACATATTCTGTTTCTCGCTGGACTGCCATCCCACCAGTCTGCTCCGATACCATCCTTTTCCAACCAGAACTGACAGTTGATTTTTCTGATTGCAAATCAGATTTGTCACATCATATGTCTGTACCTGCAGACGATGATCAAATGTGGTAAATCCGGGTGCCAATACAAATTTTCCTATTCTTCGTCCATTCAGCCGTGCCACATAGGTTCCCAGTGCAGTGATCTGCAATGCCGCCTTCTTGACATGACCCGAAATAATGAAATTCTTTTTAAACAACGGTACTACATCACCCATATCCTTTTCCGGACGAATCCAAACTACTCTTCTAATCATAATTTTTCCTCCTGCTAATCTGTTTTTGTTGTGATTAGATGCCAAAGTGGTTAGTCCAGCTCTTCATACTTTTCAAGCTCATCCGCATATTCACTTGGGCTTTTCCCTACATAAGAGCGGAAGACACGGCTGAAATAGAACTGATCCTGATAACCAACCATCTCTGCAATTTCCTTAATGAAATATTCACTGTTCTCCTGAATAATCCGTTTTGCCTTCTCCATCCGAAGTTCTGTTACCTTCTGATTAAAAGATAGCCCTGTATATTTGCGAAAAATTTTCGAAAGATACGTCTGAGATACGCCAAATGTCCGGCACACCTCTGACATAGATAGTGGATCTTTCAGATGATGGTGCAGATACTCTAGAACTTCCTTTAAAAATTCTGGTGAGTCCAGCTTTGTTACATTTTTCTCAGTTTCTTCATTTTGAAACAGAATGCCAAGAACCGCCTCTGTAAGTTCTTCAACGTTTGCTGCTTCATAAAATGCATCGTCGAGCAGTATTTCCCTGTTAATTATTTCTGCATTGTCCTGAATGTGCTGATAGCGAATGCATAAATTATTCAGATTTCTTGCTGCATACTCCATCCATCCTTGCGGACGATCTTGTGACTGCCATCGATGAAAAGCTTCCTGAATTTTCCTTTTTGCCTGGTCAATTTTATGATCGCTGATCAACAACTCCATATCTGCAAAAGAATCTTCATCTGCCGCCTGCTTATCATCACCATTCCGATGTCCAAGTAAATCAGCATTTTTCTGATCAATCGCGATCGTCTGATTTTTCCCGATCACCGTATAGTGTGCAAGGGCATCATAGATCAAACGGATAACTTCTGTGAGATTTTCTACCTGTACCCTTTTCTCGGAGTAGATGATAGTCTGATATGTATTAGCTTTTTTCTGACGATCAGCGACCTTCTGCATGTAAGACTTGATTGACTGGGTTCCGAGCATTTCAGTTGGAATCAGATACAGCGCTTCCATTTCATCACGCCCATAGATCATGTATTGTTCATCAATATCCGAATAAATCTCTCTGCCGACGTTCTTTGTAAACCGTCTTGGCAATCCATTCTGGCGAACGAAACCAACATATAATGACTCATATGGAAAAATCATGCGCATCTCATCGAGGTCATAATCTGAGCCATTGCAGATCTGGCGAAGCAGACGATTTCTTCTGTAATAATATGCCACACGGATTTTCTCCGCGAGCTTCGCCATTGCCTTCTGTAATACAGACGGCACAATCGGCTTCAGTATGTAGTCAGCTGCCCCCGACCGTATAGCCCTCTGGGCATATTCAAAGCTCTGATAACCACTGATAATGATAAAAAAGACATCCGGGTTTTCTTCACGAATCAACTCGCAGATACGAACTCCGCTGACCAAAGGCATCTTGATATCTGTTATTACGACATCCGGTTTTTCCTTTCTGATTTTATCCAATGCCTCTTTCCCATCTGCCGCGGTGTCGCATATTTCAAATTCCGGGCATCGATCCGTGACAATTTTTATCATCATTTGAAGCGCCATTGGCTCATCATCAGCTACCAGAACCTTGTACATTTTATGAATCCCCACCATCCTTTATAATTGGAAAACTGATCTGTGTCTCAACACCTGTGCAGTCACTCCTGTTGCTGATTACAAAGGTCAGTTCATCTTCATAGAGCAGAAGGCAACGGGCATATGCATTAAGCAGCCCTAACCCTCCGATACCAAGCTGAATATTGTCATGTTCTTCAAGAATCTTTTCCCGCACCTGATACATGCGGGTTTTAATATTATCCAGCATATCCTCTTCAATTCCTACTCCATTATCAATAATCTGTATAACACACCTGTTTTCTTCAAGCTTTCCGATAATGTCAATCTCCATATCAGATGTTCTGTCACGGAATCCATGCGCAATACTATTCTCAACAATCTGCTGAAGAACACCCTTTGGAATTTCAGCCCTTCGTATTTCGCTGCTGATGTGAAAATTAAATTGCAGACCTTCACCGAATCGGGAACGCAATAAAAAGTAATAATTCTGCAAATATTCAATTTCTTCATCTATTCTGGTATAACGCCTCTGGTTTCCAGTAGAATATCTCAGAATCGATGCTAGCGCACCGCACATTTCGCAAATCGTATCATCATTATCCATGACGCCACGGGCGGACAGAACATTCAGTACATTATAAATGAAATGTGGATTCACCTGGGCCTGCAGCGAATCATATAAGGCCTGCAGCTGTAACAGAGAGGCCTTCTTCTCTTTCTGAATTGCGTCATGCAGCCTTCTGGTCATGACCTGATAGGAGTCAGACAGCTGTTGCAGCTCATCATTGCCTTTCCAGATCCGCACCTCTTCAACCGGATTCTGATTCAACGTTTCCAGATTTGTCTGATCTATTATGTGCCTCATCTGCCGGAGCGGTTTTGTAAGAATGTTAGACCAAAACAACACAAGCAACATGCCTGATGCAAAAACGAGCATCCCAATTAGTATAGAAATAGCGATAATATTGCGAATATTTGAGACAAAACCTTCATTTTTCTCCAGCGTGAGAACAGTGATATTGTATTTTTGTGAATGGCTGACCGTAAACCATGTGTTATCCTTTTTTTCAATCACTCCATCTGTTTTGTTTAAATATGGCAGATATGCTGCGGTTTTTCGCATTTCGTTTCCCAGACCGATACACTCAGCTTCATTAATATAGATCGCATATTGTATCCTTTTATTAGAAGGAAGAAGATAGCTGAGATCAGAGGATAAATTCTCCACTTCAAGGTATCCCATATTGGCACCCTGTATCGCCTTAATCATTGAAAAAACTCTGGGTGCATCATCATTTGCTACCCATGGATCCGCCCTGCTTCCGATCAAGACAGAATGACCGTGTTCCTTCTCAGCCATCTCAAGATAAGATAAATCGTCCGGATCAAAGGAGCTGATTGTTCCGGGAAGGTTGGTATTAGTACTGCTGATAATCTCTCCATCTCTATTAAACCATACCAGACGATAGCAGTTTTTTAGAATAAAATCTGTGTTGATATTTTTCCGCAGCGTTGCCCTTGCAGAAACATCCAGAGAATCATTATCCGAACCATCCTCACGGCCCAGAGTCATCATCGCGCTCAAAATATCCATATTGGAAAGCATATAATCCATACTTGCATCCATCGATGCCAGCCTTGTATCCATCTGCTCAACAATCTGGTCCGCAGTTTCCTTGAGATTTCTCCCTTCCACATCTACTGCAGCATCATAACTGACCCAGAACACAGCTATCCCAGTTATAAGTGCACATATACCAGCCACCAAGGCATATGCCATAATCATCTTGCGACGAAACTTCATCCCAGTATCCTCTTCATCTCAGCGTGCTATCTCAAAATCATCCTGCGCTTTGTCCGAAAGACAAATCAGACACTGTCATGTCGGGCTGTAATACAGGTATCAAAATGAAAGATGACCAGACATGGAAATTCTCTCAATGCCTGGCCCGATACAAAAATTATATTATCCTTTCACTGACCCTGCAACCATGCCGGCAACAATCCGCTTATTAAAGAAAAGAAACAGAATAAACATTGGTATCGTAATAATCAGAATGTCTGCAAACATCAGATTATAACTGCTGGCGAACTGCCCCTTGAAGTTATACAATGTCAGCTGCACAGTCGCATTTTCATTCCCAGGGAAGAAGTACAGCGGGTTCGTAAAATCATTAAACACCGTAACTGCATCCAGAATGATGACCGTTGCAGTGATTGGCTTTAACAACGGAAGAATAATCTGGAAGAATGTCTGGAACTTCCCACATCCGTCAATACGTGCTGCTTCTTCCAGTTCCCGTGGAATGGATGCCATAAACCCTCTGTAAAGCATGATTGTGAATGGAAGCTGCAGGGCTACTTCAATCATCACCATGGAAAACATAGTCTTGTATATGTGTAATTTCTGAAGTAATGAAATCGTCGGCAGAATCGCAGCGGGAATCATCAGGCCCATCATCAGAATAGCCTGAAGAATGCTGACTGCTTTATCATGACGCCGTTGAATAACATATCCTGCCATGGAACTCGTAATAATCAATATCGCCACCGAAAAAACAGTAATCAGGCTGCTATTCTTAAATGCAGTGAGCAACATGTAGTTATTTGTCTTAAATACTTCCACAAAGTTTTCCAGATGCAGCTTGCTCGGCCATGCTATGCTGAGAAGATTTGCTTCCTTCTCTGACTTAAGTGCAGTGACAAGCATGAAATAAAACGGAATGATAAAAATCACAACTGCGAAAAATACGCCCAGAATATCTCCGAGAAGAGTCAGCTTTTTCTTTTTCTTCATGATATTGCCTCCTCCTGTTTGTTCAGAAAATGCTGCAGCGGATACGCAATTGCAGATATTAATATCAGCATGATTACATTGCCGGCAGTCGACAGACCATAGTATCCATATGCATACTGCTTATAAATGATTGATGCCAGTACATCTGTTGCAAATCCCGGACCGCCTCCAGTCATTGCCCAGATCAGATCAAAGCATCGAAGCCCACCAATCAAAGAAAGAATGATAATGGAGTTGCGCGCAGGTGTCAGCAACGGGAAGGTAATGTTCCATAGCTTCTGCCATCCATTTGCGCCGTCAATAGAAGCTGCCTCATAATAATTGCTGTCGATAGACTGAATCCCGGCGATATAGATAACTACTGAAATGCTCAGTCCTTTCCAGACATCCACGGCAATTACGCTATACAGGGCAGTGTTGACATTACCCAGAAAATCAACTGCATGCAGACCAATTGCTTCAAGGAATATATTGATCAGACCCTTTGTCGGATGCATCAATGCGGCAAAAATCAGACCTACCGCCATTGTGGATACCAGATTTGGAAAAAATACAGCTGAACGAATGAAGTTCTTCGTACGGATTTTACTGGTAAGAAATACAGCAATGAAGAAGGCAATGATAACCTTTAGAGAACTTGTCAGAAATGCATAGATCAGCGTATGAACAACAGAACTGCTCAATGCCTGGTCCTTAAAGAAATTAACAAAATTCTGCATTCCTACAAATTTGACACTGGAGAAATCCCATACCGTCAAGGAATAATAAAATGATGTTATAATTGGAATCAGAAAAAATATAGCAAAAATAACAAGCGCCGGCATCATAAACAGTATCGGATAGGATGACCGTTCTTTCTTTTTCTGCGCACTCTGCATAATATGTACCCCCTTGATCGAGTAGGCGAACCTTTAAAAACTCTTCCGGTACCTTATAACGAAGCAGAACAGTTTATAATTTCTCTACCCGATAAAAAGCAAAGCTGCCGCTTCTCAGTGTGTCAATGGCCCCCGCCATGAACCTGCTCCACGACAGCTCCGCTATGTTTTTACTTATTACTTCCAATCCAAGCCAAGCTGAATTGCCTGATTCTTGCAATCTTCATCATACTTTTCAGCCGCCTGTGCGCCTGTAGTCTGTCCTGAAGCAACTTCCTGACAGATATTGGGGCAGTTCGGTCCCTTAACTGCAGTCAGAAACTCAAGAGCCGGAATCGTATTTCCATCGTCAAAGTATTTCTGCATGTCAACCTTGACAGCATCCGGTACATCATCACCAA
>JAJGAH010000027.1 GCA_020844525.1 Eubacterium sp. | reverse complement strand
GTGATCGTGCGTGGCCTGCGTCTGATTACCGATTTCGAGTACGAGCTGCAGATGGCACAGACAAACCGTAAGCTTGCTCCTGATGTCGACACGACATTTCTATTCACGTCACTGCAGTATTCGTATCTGAGTTCAACCACTGTAAAAGAGGTTGCCGCCTTTGGTGGCGATATCAGTGAGTTTGTACCTCCCTTCGTTGCAGAGGAGATACATCGCAAGCTGGGAGCGAAGAAGCGCATTACGGATGTATAAGACCGGGCAAAGGTCATTCCGGACCAGTCAAACAGGCAGAAAGCCCCGAAGAGGACCACAGATATGAGGGGATGATCAGTGAGCAGACACGTTACGTTCGCGCTGCATACGGGATCAGCTGTGGTTCCTGCATCCGGAGTTCAGATGATAAATATAAGGAGTATGAATAATGAGCAGCAGCAGAATCGAACAGATCATTGAAGAGATTGAAGAATATGTAGAAAGTTGCCGTTACCAGCCGCTTTCCACAACCAAGATCGTTGTGAACAAAGAGGAACTGGAAGAGCTTCTTCGTGAGCTTCGCCTGAAAACGCCGGATGAGATCAAGCGTTATCAGAAAATCATCGGCAACAAGGACGCCATTCTTGCCGATGCTCAGGCAAAAGCAGACAATATCATCTCGGAGGCTGAGCAGAAGGCAAAGGAGCTGACTTCCGAGACAGAAGTCATGCAGGCTGCCTATGCACAGGCAAACGATACTGTAAATCAGGCAAATCAGCAGGCACAGGAGATTCTGGATTCTGCACAGAATGATGCGAATAATATCCGTACCAGCGCAATCACCTACACAGATCAGCTGCTGGGCAATATTTCAACCATTCTCAGTAATGCTATGGCTGAGGTTGGAGAGAAGTACAATACCTTCTCCTCCTCTCTGCAGAGCTACTATGATCTTGTAAATCAGAATCGAAGCGAGCTTGCTCCGATGGAAGACAATAAACCTGCGGCTTCAGATTCCAGTTCCTCTAAGGGAAGCAGCGAACCGCCTGCCTATGATGATTCCGATGACGTAGATGAAGACGATGACGCCGATTACGAGGATGACGAAGAGTAAAGTTTGAAGGGATTGCAGCTCATTCCGGAAAGGAATGGGCTGTTTTTTGGTTCATGTACTAAGGAAACAGATATGGATATCTTGATGTGGCATAAAATCCTCAGCCCTTATGAGATGGCTGTGGATGAACTGATTCTGAAATTCGACTCACTTCGCAGAGAATTCCAGGAGCAGGGGCAGTACTGCCCGATTGAGCACGTCACAGGGCGTGTAAAAAGCATTTCCAGTATTCTGGACAAAATGGCGAAGAAGAAAATCCCGCCGGACCAGATGGAGGAGCAGGTGGAGGACATCGCCGGCATCCGGATCATCTGCCAGTTTACGGAGGATATCAGTCGTGTCGCAGATCTGATCACGGCCCGCACGGATATTGAGCTGGTTGAGATCAAGGATTACATCCGTAACAAAAAGCAGAGCGGATACCGCAGTTACCATATGGTCGTCCGTTATGAGGTGAATACCATCCAGGGCCCGAAGAAAATTCTGGTGGAGATCCAGATTCGCACGATGGCGATGGATTTCTGGGCCACCACAGAGCATTCCCTGCAGTACAAATACAAGGGAAAGATTCCCGAGAGAGTGGGTACCAGACTTTCAAATGCGGCAAACGCGATTATCTCACTGGACAATGAAATGTCTTCTGTACGGGACGAGATCATGGATGCACAGTTGTCCTCAAAACTCCGCTACAATCTCGTAGAGGATATCGTGAATACGATTGAAAGCCTTTACCGGCTTACGTCCAAGCGGGAAGTAGAGAAGATACAGGATGAATTCTACCGGATCTACCAGTCCGGAGACATCGAGGAGCTTGTGCGCTATCACCGGCAGCTGGACCTCATCGCCGAGGCCTATCACGCACAGCGCAACCGTGTCGATGAGGGCATCAAGATCAGTGAGGAATAACAGCTGCGGCAGAGCATCTTCCGCCTGTACATCCGTCTGCTGATCAACCTGAACGCAAGAAGGAGATGAATCGCTTGAAAATTAATAAAGGACAGTATGGTTATATCCGGCACGAGAAAATGATGCGGACAATCCGCACGATCGCCGCATTTGCCATCGACTTCGGAATTTTTGCCTTTGGCCTTTACATGAATGACGGTAGCAGACGCAATATCTATTCCATTATTGCTGCCGTAGGCTGCATTCCCGCTGCAATGTCACTGGTTGGCATGATCATGATGCTGATGCAGAAACCGATGAAGGCAGATCTGCATGACCGGATTCATGCACATGCCGGATCTCTGCTGATGCTGTATGAGCTCTTCCTTACCACGCATGACCAGAACCTGTTTCTGGATGCTGCCGCCGTCTGCGGAGAATATGTCATTGCCTATACTCACGTATCTGCTGCTCCTGGCGTGATCCAGTTCATGGAAGGACACATCCGGAAATCCATCCTGCAGAGCGGCTACAAGGTAACAGTCAAGATTTTCACAAACGAGAAAAATTTTCTAGATCGCATCGACCAGCTGCAGGAAAAGCAGGATGCTTCGCTTGCAGACCATGATGAAGAGGTTGCCGCTGTGATCCGGCAGATTGCTCTCTGATCTGATTATATACGATTATGGAAATGAATAAGTGATGATAGAAATACACATTGATTCATCGACCGCTTCCCAGCGCCTGGACAAATTTCTAAGAAGATACCTTCCAGAAGCGGGAAGTGGTTTTCTTTATAAACAGCTCCGGAAGAAAAATATAACCCTGAACCACACCAGGGCCAGCGGCAGCGAGCTCCTGAGATCCGGTGATGCCATACAGATTTTTTTCTCAGAGGAAACCCTTCATAAATTTATGGGCACCATGGATACCGGGCAGGATTATCACTGCGCCACGGCACAGAATACAGCCGGTTCCATCTCCTGTGAAAAAGGTAAAGGGCGCACCGTCTCTGCAGCGGGCGGCCCGTCCACCGGACCAGGCAGATGTCTGTGCGCTTCTGACATTCTTTTCGAAAATACGCAGGTCCTGGTCCTGAATAAACGTGCAGGTATCCTTTCCCAGAAGGCAGATCCGGATGATTATTCTCTGGTTGAAATGCTTCAGGCATATCTGTGGAAAAAGGGAGAACTCTCCGAAGAGCGTCTTCGTCTGTATCGTCCATCCGTTGTAAACCGACTGGACCGGAATACAAGCGGAATTATTCTCGCCGCAAAAACCCTTGCTGCCGCACAAATGCTTTCCGGCTGTCTGCGGAACCGCTCTGTGCATAAGTATTATCTTGCACTGACAGAAGGCAGGGTGCAGAAGCCAGCGCATATTTCCGCCTGGCTGAGCAAGGACCCGAAGACGAACAGGGTAATTGTCCGGGATTCCTGTCCCGGCCAGCAGTCCGTCACTTTTTCACGAATCGAAACAGAATATATTCCGGAAGAATGCTTCGCAATCCGGGACAGCTCCGGCCAGATTGCCGAATTTACGCTGCTGCGCGTGAACCTGATTACAGGCAAGACCCACCAGATTCGCAGCCACCTTGCTTTTATTGGACATCCGATCATCGGTGATGTAAAATATGGACGCAGAACGCGCAATGAAGAATTCCGGCGGACCTGTGGACTGCGACGCCAGTTTCTGCACGCCTCCGAGGTCGTATTTCCGGAAATGGGCGGCGTCCTGTCTGACCTCTCAGGCAGAACCTTCCATGCCCCTCTGCCCGGGGACCTTCAGAAAACACTGGAGGCGCTGCGGCACGATTCTGCCGGGCAGCCGCAAAATACGCAGACACAAAGCAGCCCGGTACAGGATAGCCCGGTAATGAGCAGACAAAAATAGAAATGTAAGACCCAGGCGTGTATATTCCCATCCATAAAGAAAGAAGACAACATGAGCAAAGATAACGAAAAGCCAACAGATTCAATCTCTTCTCCTAAAGGTGCTGATCCTTCAGAGGAGAAGGGTAAGGTGACGACACCCGATGACCGTAAGGAGAGTATCCGGAAGGACATTCTTGATTATGTAAAGATTATAGCGATCATTGTAATCGTTATGTTCATTCTGCAGCGTTTCATCATCGTAAACGCAAGAATTCCTTCTGCTTCTATGGAGCCGACCATTATGACGGGCGACCAGATTTTTGGAAATCGTCTGGCTTACATAAACAGCGATCCAAAGCGATATGATATCGTCATCTTCCGGTATCCGGATGATGAATCAAGGCTCTTTATCAAAAGAGTGATCGGTCTTCCAGGGGAGACCGTAGATATCCGCGATGGAGATGTGTACATCAATGGCAGTGAGACGCCGCTGGATGATTCCTTCTGTGCCACACCGGACTCTACCGATACCGGCAACCTGACATTTCCTCTCACTGTGCCCTCTGACAGCTACTTCATGCTCGGTGACAACCGGGTGTATTCCAAGGATTCCCGTTACTGGGAAAATCCATTTGTCAAGAAGGAAAAGATTCTGGGAAAGGCCGTATTCCGCTACTGGCCGCTGAATAAAATCTCTATTATCAACAGTAAGGAGAGCGACTACTATGATCCAGCCACCGATTCCTCCGAGGCGCAGACCGGAGGCATTACCGGCGCAGTCGGTTCTCCAGGCTTCCGCCTTCTGAACTCCGCATGGGCAGTACAGGGTTGAGGCAGTACAGATGGCGACCTGGAATTCCCGCGGACTTCGGGGGTCTACCCTGGAGGATCTGATCAACCGCACCAACGAACAATATCGGGAACAGGATCTGGCTCTGATTCAGAAAATTCCCACCCCAATTACTCCGGTCAGAATGGACAAGGAGAGCCGGCGCATCACCCTGGCTTACTTTGAGCAGAAGAGCACAGTCGATTATATCGGGGCTGTGCAGGGCATCCCGGTCTGCTTTGATGCCAAGGAATGCAAGACGGACACATTTCCTCTGGCGAATATTCATCCGCATCAGATCCGGTTCATGTCAGACTTTGAGAAGCAGAGGGGAATCGCCTTTATTCTGGTGTTTTTCTCCTCAAGAGATACCTATTATTACCTGCGTTACGCGGAGCTTCTGAGGTTCTGGAAGCGCATGGAGTCGGGCGGACTGAAACGCTTTCACTACGATGAGCTCTCTCCCGGTTTTTTTCTTCCCAGGAAAGCCGGAATCCTGGTACCGTATCTGGACGGCATTTCCAGAGATCTTTCTGTCCGGGGCATGGAAGAAGATCAGCCTTGACAGGATAATTTCGTGTGGTAATATGGTAGCATACTAAAGCGCCAGCGTAACTTTCAGCTGATTTTCAACGCAGACAGGAGATGACCATGAAAAAAAGAATGCACACCCCGGAGGGTGTCCGCGACATTTTCGGCCGTGAATGCGATCGCAAGCGGTTTCTTGAGAGACAGATTGAAAAGCTCTACCGTTCTTACGGATATCAGTCCATTGAGACGCCCGGTTTCGAATTCTTTGAGGTTTTCGCCAAGGAGGTGGGAACCACACCGTCCAGAGACCTGTACAAGTTTTTTGACCGTGACGGCAATACACTTGTACTTCGTCCGGATTTTACCCCTTCTGTAGCCCGTGCCGTGGCCATGTACTTTGGTGACGAGGAAATGCCGCTGCGGCTTTGTTACCACGGAAATATCTACCGCAATAATCACTCTTATCATGGAAACCTGAATGAAAGTACGCAGATGGGTGTCGAGTTCATGAACGATGACAGTGCCCAGGCAGATGCCGAGATCATCGCGCTTGTCGTTTCCACGATGCGCCGGGCGGGACTGGAAAATTTTCAGGTCAGTATGGGGCATGTGGATTACTTCAATGCGCTGGCTGAGGAGGCAGGTCTTGGCGAAGATGCGCTGCAGGAACTTCGCAGTCTTCTCGCTGCCCAGAACCGATTCGGTGCCGAGGAACTGATCGATACCCTGCATATCCGTCCAGACCTGAAAAAGGCACTGATTGAGATGCCAGGCCTGTTCGGCGGTGAAGAGGTATTGGAACAGGCCCGAAACCTCACCGGAAACCGAAGCTGCCGGGAGGCCGTGGACCGGATGGAACAGATTTATCATTTCCTGAAAATGTACGGCTGCGAGAATTATGTGACCTTCGATTTCGGTCTCGTAACAGAGTACAGCTATTATACCGGTATCATCTTCCAGGCATACACCTATGGATCTGGTGATGCTCTGATCAAGGGAGGACGATATAACCGTCTGGTCGAATACTTCGGAAAAAGCTGTGCGGCCGTCGGCTTTGCCACAGAAATCGACGCCCTGCTCAGTGCCATTGAACGCCAGAAAATTTATCTTCCGGTGGAGGATATCAAGACAATGATTCTTTATCCGGAAGATCTGGAGGAGACGGCAATCCGTTACGCAAATTCCAGACGGGACAGAGGGCTTGATGTGGCCTGCATCCGCTTTGCCTATGGAAAGGTCCTGGATGATTACCGCAGGTATGGTATGCGCAACCAGTTCGGCGGGATCATCTATTTTCGCTCCATAGATGAGGTATATGCCATCAATCTTTCCAACGGAAGCACGGAGCGCATCCACCCCTTTGATGGAAATGGAGGAGAGACAGAATGAGATACCTGACGTTTGCACTCACAAAAGGCCGTCTGGCAAAGCAGACGATGGCAACGCTGGAAAAGCTTGGTATCAGCTGTGATGAGATGAAGGACCCGAACACACGTAAGCTGATTTTCACCAACGAGCAGTATGGTCTCCGTTTCTTTCTGGCAAAGGGTCCGGATGTTCCGACCTATGTTGAATATGGTGCGGCGGACATCGGCATCGTTGGAAAGGATACCATATTGGAGGAAAACCGGAAGATCTACGAGGTACTGGATCTCGGCTACGGAAAGTGCAGGATGTGCGTATGCGGTCCGGCATCTGCCAGAGAATATCTGGAGCACAATCAGCTGATCCGTGTTGCCACAAAATATCCGAATATCGCCAAGGACTATTTTTACAACAAAAAGAACCAGAACATGGAAATTATCAAGCTGAACGGATCTATTGAGCTGGCTCCGATCGTAGGCCTTTCCGAGGTCATCGTCGATATTGTGGAAACAGGAACGACCCTGCGCGAAAACGGCCTGCAGGTCCTGGAGGAGGTCTGCCCGCTCTCTGCACGTATGGTTGTAAATCCGGTCAGCATGAAAATGGACAATGCCAGAATCACAGACCTGATCCGTCGGATCAAAGCTGTCCGCGCAAGCGAACAAAACTGATCCGCTTCAAAGTTCCAGGAGATACATTTGTTGAAGATTGCCCTTCTGCAGTATATCTGTGCAATCCTGAAGGAGAAATAAAATGAAAATAGTGACTCTCAATGAAGATAACAAAAAGGAAGTACAGGATAATATCCTGAAGAGAAGCCCCGCAGTTTTTGCAGAGCAGGAAGCCACCGTCCGTGCGATTATTGACGCTGTCAAAACGCGTGGGGATGAAGCTGTATTTGAATATACCAAAAAGTTTGACAGGGCCGATATCAGCAAAGACAACTTCCTTGTGACAGAAGAAGAAATTCAGGAGGCATACCAGGAGGTTGCACCTGAGCTTCTGCAGGTGGTCCGCAAGGCACTGGTCAATATCCGCAGCTTTCACGAAAAGCAGAAGCGGAACAGCTGGATCACAACAACAGATAAGGGAACCATCCTCGGCCAGAAAATTACACCCATGCAGAGAGTGGGTGTCTATGTGCCCGGCGGAAAGGCAGCATATCCGTCCTCTGTTCTGATGAACATTGTGCCAGCAAAGGTTGCAGGTGTTGATGAAATCATCATGACTACTCCCTGCAATGCAGAGGGAAGGGTAAATCCTGTGGTCCTCGTTGCCGCCCACGAGGCAGGTGCTGACCGTATCTTCAAGGCCGGCGGTGCACAGGCGATCGCCGCGCTTGCCTTTGGAACGGAAAGTATCCCGAAGGTTGACAAGATCGTAGGCCCGGGCAATATATTTGTTGCGCTTGCCAAGAAGGCAGTCTATGGAAACGTGAGCATTGATTCAGTGGCAGGGCCATCCGAAATTCTGGTGCTGGCAGACGAAACCGCAAATCCAAGATACGTGGCAGCAGATCTTCTGTCACAGGCAGAACATGATGAGATGGCTTCTGCAGTCCTCATCACCACCAGCGCCGACCTGGCAGAGAAGGTCAGCAAAGAGGTGGACGGATTCGTACAGGTTCTTTCCAGGAAGGAAATTATCCAGAAATCCCTGGATCGCTTCGGCCGTATTCTGGTTGCCCGCAGCAGACAGGAGGCCATCGACGCAGCCAATCTGTTTGCGCCGGAGCATCTTGAAATCGTCATGAGGGACGCATTCGAGGTGATGACAAAGATCCGGAACGCAGGCGCAATCTTTATCGGGGAATACAGCAGTGAGCCGCTCGGAGACTACTTCGCCGGTCCGAACCACATTCTTCCCACAAGTGGGACAGCCAGATTTTTCTCCCCCCTTGGCGTCGATGATTTCATCAAGAAATCCAGCATCATTCATTATTCCAGAGAGGCGCTGAAGGAGATTCACAAGGACATTGAGCAGTTCGCCCGCTGTGAGCATCTGACCGCACATGCTAATTCGATTGCGGTTCGTTTTGAGAATGACGAGGACTGATCCATGAGCAGAACAGCAACAGTAACCAGAAATACGAAGGAAACGCAGATCACCCTCACATTAAATCTGGACGGAACCGGAAAGACAGATCTGCACACAGGGGTGGGTTTTTTTGACCATATGCTGGACGGCTTTGCCCGCCACGGACTATTTGATCTGTCCGTGAATGTCCATGGGGATCTGCAGGTAGACGATCACCATACAATCGAGGACACCGGCATTGTACTGGGTACAGCAATCCGTCAGGCACTTGGTGAAAAAAAAGGAATCCGCCGTTTCGGAAGCAGCGTCCTTCCAATGGACGAGACACTGGTGCTTACAGCCATTGATCTGTCCGGCCGCCCATACTTTGTGTATGATGCGGCATTTACCGGGGACCGTATGGGGGATATGAGCACGCAGATGGTGCGGGAATTTTTCTATGCAATCTCTTACTCCGCAGAGATGAACCTCCATATGAAGGTCATGTACGGAGAAAACGATCACCATAAAGCAGAGGCACTGTTCAAGTCCTTTGGAAAATCTCTGGACCAGGCCGTCTCCCCGGACGCACGGATCCACGATGTTCTTTCCACGAAAGGAAGTCTTTAAAGCTCCGGGAACCATCTCTGGAGTGGCAGTTTGCCAGGAAACACGATATCCGGTTTTGACCCCAATATCATAAGAAACGAGGCTTATCACATATGCATGAAGCAAAAGCAGCAACAAATATGGTGCCTATGGAAGGCAAGGTGTCCTGGAGTGACCTCAAGCTGAACGAAAGCGGGCTGATTCCCTGCATTGTACAGGATTACCAGACAGGCCAGGTGCTGATGCTCGCCTACATGAATGAAGAGGCCTTCCAGAAAACCCTGGAGAGCAGGCGTATGACATACTGGAGCAGAAGCCGCAGTGAACTCTGGATCAAGGGTCTGACTTCCGGACACTTCCAGTATCTGAAGTCCCTGTACCTGGACTGTGATAACGACACCCTGCTGGCAAAGGTTGACCAGATCGGTGCTGCCTGTCACACCGGAAACTACTCCTGCTTCTTCCAGGAAGTGCTGCCACCGGAGGCCACAAAGTAAAGATTCCTGTCTCTGTCAGGCCAGATTGTTTTTGCCCCATCCGTCCTCCTCCGGTCTTCCGGCAGGAACGGATGGCTTCCTTTTAGCTTCCTTTTATGTTGTCCTTGCAAATCCTGTCTTCTTACACTATAATGTTTGATACACACTGAGGATGCAGCAAACGCATCCTGGCTGTATGCAAATGGGGGAAGCAGGTGCAAATCCTGCGCTGTCCCGCAACTGTAAGTATCATCAGGATATAAGCCAGAACACCCACATACGGTACTGCAAATGACACGATGGATGGATAATTGCAAGGCTGACAGTGGGTATATGCGATTTTTCCAGATGGTCGTTTCCTTACCGGGAAACGATTTTTTTATGTGAATTTATTTTTTGAATTTTATGCAGGGAGAAAAGGATTATGGCAGGTATTTTATATGGAATTGGTGTTGGCCCCGGAGATCCGGAATTGATGACTCTGAAGGCATGCCGCATACTTCGTGAGAATGATGTTGTGGCTGCTCCCGGAGAGAATGTAAGGGAGACTGTGGCATATAAAATCGCCGTTCAGGCCGTTCCGGAAATTGCAGATAAAATGCTGCTTCCGATTTACATGCCCATGGTCATGAACAAGGCAGAGCAGATCGAGAATCATAAAAAGGGAGCAAAGCAGATTGAAAAGGTCCTTGATGAGGGAAAAAACGTCGTCTTCATCACGCTGGGCGACCCGACAATCTATTCAACCTTCTCCTATGTACAGGAGATTGTGGAAGCAGACGGATACAAGACATCACTTGTCAGCGGAATCACTTCCTTCTGTGCTGCAGCTGCAGAACTGAACATTCCTCTTACCGAGTGGACTGAACAGCTCCATGTCATACCAGCCGTACATAAGCTGGATGTCGCTCTGGACCAGCCGGGAACCTATGTGCTGATGAAATCAGGCAGTCATATGGATGCGGTGAAGAAAAACCTTCGCGCTTCCGGCAGAAAGGTTGAAATGGTAGAGAACTGTGGAATGCCGGATCAGAAAATTTATCGTTCTCTGGATGAAATTCCGGATGACGCGGGTTATTTCTCGCTGATTATCGCAAAGCAGCAGTAAATCCATGCTGCCAGTCAATCATACAGAACCATTCCATGGTGAACGCTATTTTACAGATGATTTGTGAATAAAATGATAAAGAATATCACCCATACCATGTTCCGCAGGCTCGTCTTCTGCCTTCTGCTTTTTTCTGTCCTCTTATTTCTGCCACTCTGTCCAATGACGGTATCCGCCGATGCGGAGCACAGCGATGTGGCAGGAAGCGGTGAGACAGCTTCATCCAAAGCAGTAGGCCGTTATGGCATGACACCCATCCGTGGTGAAGATGTGAAAGACGGTACCTATGACATCGATGTAGATGTGAGCTCATCTTTTTTCCGGATTGATACCTGTAAGCTGACCGTAAAAAACGGCAGGATGACAGCAACGATTGAGCTGGACACTTTTTCCTACTCCCTGATCTATAATGGCACCGCAAAGAAAGCAGCCGAAGCAGATGCTTCAGATTATATCGATATCGAAGAGGATGATGCCGGATATGCGGCCTTCACCATTCCTGTTGATGCACTGGACCAGCAGATCCCGATTGCTTCCTACAGTGTAAAGAAGAAAAAGTGGTACAACCGGACCATCCTTTTTGACGCGACATCCCTTCCGGAGGGAAGCCTGCTTATCACACTGCCTGACTTCGACGCCATTGAAAAAGGGCTGAAGGCTGCCGGCTATAACACAACCGCACTGGATGCCTCCAATGATCTGTCCAAAGCAGAAAGCAGTACCTCAGACACAGCAGGGCAGAGCGCTGCATCCTCCGCTTCGCAGGAAACCGTTTCCTCCTCTGAAGCAGTTTCCTCTGCATCTGCATCCGTTCATGCTTCCTCTCAGGAAAATATCTCCACAGAGGAGAGCGCTTCTTCGTCCACAGCTTCTGCTGCTTCTTCAGCATCCGCTGCTTCCGGTAATGCACAGAACGATTTCAAGGAAAGCAAAAACGCAGCAGCCATCGACAAGGCAGACGGAGAATACTCCATTGAGGTCAACATGACCGGTGGAAGCGGACGGGCAAGCGTAACCTCCCCCACACTTCTGATTATCCGGAACGGAAGAGCTTACGCAAAGCTTTACTGGAGCAGCACTTACTATGACTACATGATCGTAGATGGTGTGAAGTACCTGAACAACACAACCGACGGCGGTACCTCCACCTTTATCATACCCATTACCGCAATGGACACCGCTGTTCCGGTCATCGCGGATACTACGGCCATGGGAGATCCGGTAGAAATCCAGTATCAGCTCACCTTCTATCAGGACACAATCGCCAGCAGAAATCTGGTGCCGCAGATTGCCACCCGGCGTGTCCTGATCATTGCGCTGGTTATCATTCTGGCCGGAGCAGTTCTCAGCTTTCTTACCCGGAAACACCGCTACCGCTGATCTCAGACGCCCCTGCAGCCGCAAATGTGCGCTGTCTGCCTCTAGGCGGACGGCCTCTGCAGCCGCAAATGTACGCTTTCTGCCACCCGGCAGATGCGTTCAGTAGCAATGCGCATGCTCTG
>JAJGAH010000026.1 GCA_020844525.1 Eubacterium sp. | reverse complement strand
GTACAACACTTACAATATGGGTATCGGCATGGTGCTGGCGGTTCGTCCTGACGATGTGGCAAAGACCATGCAGGCAGTCCGCGAGGCAGGAGAATATCCTTATCAGATCGGTCATATCAGAGCTGGCGAAAAGGGCGTAAAGCTTATCTGAAGGAGGCACGCATGCTGAGAGTTGTAGTACTGGTATCCGGGGGCGGAACCAATCTTCAGGCCATTCTGGATGCTATTGATAATGGTACCATTACAAATGCCGGAGTCGTCGGTGTGATCAGCAACAACCCCGGGGCGTATGCCCTGGAACGGGCCAGAAAAAAAGGGATTGACGCGGCCGTAGTCAGCCCGCGCAGCTTTTCCAACAGGGCAGAATTTGAGGATGCCTATCTCGCAAAAACCCAGTCCTACAAACCGGATCTGGTGGTCCTTGCCGGCTGTATGGTGGTTATTCCAAAGAAAATGGTGGAAGCTTTTCCAAACCGGATGATCAATATACATCCCGCACTGATCCCATCTTTCTGCGGCACGGGCTATTACGGTCTTCATGTACACGAGAAGGTGCTGGAACGGGGTGTAAGAGTGACGGGTGCCACTGTACATTTTGTGGATGCGGGAACGGACACCGGACCAATCATTCTGCAGAAGGCTGTCTATGTACAGGACGGCGATACACCGGAGATTCTGCAGCGGCGGGTTATGGAGCAGGCAGAATGGAAGATTATGCCTGAGGCGATCAATCTGATTGCAAATGGTCGTGTTTCTGTATTGGATGTAAAGGTGCATATTCAGGATTATACTTTTGGAGAGATCTGACGGAGAAATGATAAAAGATCACTTTGTCAGAAAGTGAGGAGAACATCATGGGAATGAAAGTACTGGTAGTTGGCGGAGGCGGCCGCGAGCATGCGATCGTCTGGAAGGTTGCCCACAGCCCAAAGGTGGACAAAATTTATTGCGCACCCGGAAATGCGGGAATTGCGGAACTGGCAGAATGTGTGCCGATCGGCGCAATGGAATTTGACAAGCTTACTGCTTTTGCAAAGGAGCATCAGATTGATCTGACAATTGTGGGAATGGATGATCCCCTTGTTGGCGGTATCGTAGATGCTTTTGAGGCACAGGGCCTTCGTGTATTCGGACCCAGGAAGAACGCAGCGATTCTCGAAGGATCCAAGGCTTTTTCCAAAAATCTCATGAAGAAATATCATATTCCGACGGCTGCTTATGAGACGTTCACGACACCAGAGGATGCCATCGCTTACCTGGAGAAGAATACAAAATATCCGATTGTTCTGAAAGCGGATGGTCTGGCACTTGGCAAGGGAGTTCTGATCTGCAACAATCTGGATGAGGCAAAGGCCGGTGTCAAGGAATTGATGATCGACAAGAAGTTCGGACATGCCGGAGATGAGCTGGTGATTGAGGAGTTTATGACCGGTCGTGAAGTATCCGTTCTGTCCTTTGTAGATGGCAATATTGTGAAGACCATGGCATCCGCCCAGGACCATAAACGCGCAAAGGACGGAGATCAGGGTCTGAATACCGGTGGAATGGGCAACTTCTCCCCGACGCCTTTCTACACAAAGGAAGCAGATGCATTCTGCCAGAAGTATATCTTCCAGCCTACGGTTGATGCCATGAAGGCGGAGGGACGTCCTTTCAAGGGCATTATCTTCTTTGGCCTGATGCTCACAGAGGATGGCCCCAAGGTTCTGGAGTACAATGCACGCTTTGGAGATCCGGAGGCGCAGGTTGTACTTCCACGCATGAAAAACGATATTGTAGAAGTTATGGAAGCCTGCATTGACGGAACGCTGGATCAGATTGATCTGCAGTTTACGGATGAGGCCTGCGTCACTGTTGTTCTTGCCAGTGACGGTTATCCGGTATCCTATGAAAAAGGATTTCCCATTCACGGTCTGGAGAACTTCAGAAATAAAAAGGGATACTATGTATTCCACGCGGGCACAAAATTCAATGACAAGGGTGAGGTTGTGACCAATGGAGGCCGTGTACTTGACGTAACCGCACTTGGAAAAGACCTGAAGGAAGCAAGGGCCAATGCTTACAAGGCGGTTGACTGGATTGACTTCCAGAATAAGTATTATCGCCACGATATCGGACATGCGATCGATGAGTTCAAGGGCTGATGGCATTCGAACAGCGCAGAACGACGTTATTGATGGATGAGTTGAATTTCAGAAGATTATTTGATGATTGACAGATCATCATTTCAGACCGGTAAGAGATGAAGAGAAGCATCTGTTACCGGTCTTATTTGTACTATAACTAATGCACTTGCTGATATGTTTTATTCCGCTACTATCCAATAAGCCCAGCCGATATAAAAATACAGATAAAACGACACGCTTTTCTACAACATCTGGGTAATTAATAGCTAAAAGATAAATTTAATCGTCTAAAATGTCACAATATTCAGATATAAACATTTTAAAAAAATAAATTACAAAAAATGCTTGACATATGCGTGTTAATTCTGTATTATAGGGTCAAGAAAAGAGATAACCAATAAGGAATAAAAGTTATCGGTTTTCTTAATCGGGTATTTACTTTTGGAGGATGGACCAATGGGAATGTAAAGTTTTTCACTCGGTGCTTGTGAAGCAGTTAAATATTATAAGAGCTCAATAAGGTTTAACTGGAGAAGCTGTAAAAGCTAAAAAATACTCATAAAAAATCAAATCGCAGGAGTGCGATCAGCGAAGAGCATGAACTGGGTACAGAGAAAAGCAAAGGCAGCGGATCAGCAGATTCGAAGAAAGAGGCTGTCAGTCAAAAGTGAATATGGCAAATGAATAGAAAGTGAGGTTATACAGTGAAACTTAAGGATATTCATTAGAAGGGCTGCTTGATTTGAATGAGACGATCAGGCAGCCCTTTCCCTTATATTTTTACCAGCTATAATATCTGCACCAGAAAAATTAATTTCCAAATCATTCTCTGAATCTTTTTTCAAAAAAGTGTTGACAATTAAAACAATATCAGGTTATAATAGCAAAGCGAGTTGAGGAGAGAACAAGAAACGGGATCTTAGCTCAGCTGGGAGAGCATCTGCCTTACAAGCAGAGGGTCACAGGTTCGAGCCCTGTAGGTCCCATTCCTTCAGCTCACAATTCATATATGGCGAGATAGCTCAGTTGGCTAGAGCACGCGGTTCATACCCGCGGTGTCGAGAGTTCAAGTCTCCCTCTCGCTACTTGTATACCGGAAAGCTTTATATGAAAGGCTTTCCGGTTTTGCTTTTATTGGTATTTTTGAAATATTTTTTCTGCTTACGGGAAAAAATCAATTGTTGAAGAATTCATCGGCATCGGCATTTTCACCAATTCCATCTCGATTCTTGTCTTTATATGCATGATTATGTTATAATAACACTAATTGAATCTTAAGAAACAAGGCACGGTTCATTAAAATGCGGGAAACAGAATGGAAATAAGGGATTCCAAAGACAAAATATTTTATCAAAGCGAAATGGAGTGACTTATTATGGATAAGGAAACACTAAAGGCATTTGCAGATGCAATTCAGGCAAAAACCCAGAACACAAAGATGAAGAAGGGTTCTCTGCTCAGAATTATTGCGGTTGCGGTAGCTGCTACTGCGGCGATCTGCGGACTCGCTTATGCAGTGTATCGTTACTTTACACCGGACTATCTTGAAGATTTCGATGACGAAGATTTTGATGACGATTTTGACAGCTATTTCGATGAAAATGATAAAGATGAGGAAGAAAAGCCCCATGATGCACAGGATGCATCTGAGGAATCCGGAAAGAAAGCGGAATAAGATCCTATCTGCTTCGTGCTGATTACTTTCGGCAGACAGCGGCTGTTTCCTGAAGCGAAAAGCAGAATCCAAGAGAAGAATCCAAGAGAAGAATTATCAGACAGGAAATACAAGACAAGAAGTTCAGGGCTCCGACACATGGTTGTGCCGGGGCTTTTTTCAAGAAAACAGGAGTTAAGGGGAAAACGTGATGAAAAAGGGAGAGGTTTACGAAGGAGTCGTTGTAAAGGTCACATATCCGAATAAGGGCCATGTCAGGCTGGAGGATCAAAACGGCGTGGAAAAAGAGGTCATTGTGAAGAATACCATCCCGGGACAGACGATTTGTTTTCGGATCCGGAAGAAAAAAGCCGGCGTCATAGAGGGCCAATTGCTTTCTGTAATCAAACCATCAGAATCTGAAACTGAGGATCCAGGCTGTAATCTGTTTCCGGAGTGCGGCGGCTGCACCTATCGCACACTTCCCTACCAGACGCAGTTAAAGCTGAAGGAGCAGGAGATCAGGCTTCTGATCAGCCACGCACTGACAGCAGGAGATCATATACCGGAGAATTTGAGTGAGCCGATAGAAGAGGGTATCATCCCAAGCCCCCAGAAAAACGCCTACCGCAATAAAATGGAATACGCCTTCGGTGACTGCGAAAAGGGTGGCGAGCTCACGCTTGGTCTGCATAAGAAGAACAGTACCTATGATATTCTGACGGCAGACCATTGCCAGATCGTGCACAATGATTTTAATCTGATACTCAGAACGGTACTGAGCTTCTGCCGTGCCCAGGGCTGGACTTATTATCACAAAATGACGCATCAGGGTTATCTGCGGCATCTGCTGGTGCGCCGCGCTTCCGCAACAGGTGAAATTCTGGTAGACCTGGTTACCAGTTCCCAGAGTGAAGGTGCTGCTTTTCCCGAAAAGCCATTTGCTGGGCAGCTGCTGCAGCTGCAGCTGGAGGGAAAAATTGTTGGTATACTCCATACGATCAATGACTCCGTTGCCGATGTGATAAAAAATGATCGCACGGACCTTCTGTATGGAAGAGACTTTTTTTATGAAAATCTCCTCGGACTTTGCTTCAAGATTACACCTTTTTCTTTTTTTCAGACCAATTCCCGAGGAGCTGAGGTTCTGTATCGAACAGCAAGGGAATTTCTTGGTGATGTGCATGACCAGACCGTTTTTGACCTGTACAGCGGTACCGGAACGATCGCCCAGATCATAGCTCCTGTAGCCGGAAAAGTGATCGGTGTGGAAATAGTGGAAGAGGCAGTAGAAGCAGCAAGAGAGAATGCACAGAGAAATCATCTGCAAAATTGCAGGTTTCTTTGTGGTGACGTATTGAAAGTCCTTGACAAAATTACAGAAAAACCGGATGCTATTATTCTGGATCCGCCCAGAGAAGGGGTGCATCCAAAGGCGTTGCCAAAAATTATCGCATATGGTGTCAGGAATATCATATATATCTCATGCAAACCTACAAGCCTCGCAAGAGACCTGCCGGTTTTTCTCGAACATGGATACCGGCTGGTCAGATATAAATGCGTCGATTTATTCCCCGATACCGTTCATGTTGAGACGGTAGTATTGATGTCAAGGGTCGAAGGAAAATAGCCGCGAAAGCCCAGTAATACTGCGGTTTTCGGGTAATCGGGCAAATTCGGCGTCGGGCAGTACGAACGCTTCTCGGTAACTCATCAAAGGGCAAATCAGCTCAAAAAGTGTGAGAGTTGAGTTGCCACGATAGATGTCACTATGTTGAGTTGCCGAGTTAGATGTTGGGGAGCTGTGGCTGTGAGATAGATGTCGGAAAAAGGCTCCCGTACTGCCATCATCGGCGGCGGAGAGCTTCGTTGTATTTGTTCTCAAACAAAACGATCTACTCCATTAGCGGTGTTGTTTCTATGAAAAAAGAGCTGATTTCTTCAGGTGAATAGTTCTTGTTTCTCGTCCACCATCTCACCGTCTCAGCGAAATCACAAACCATGTGATTCATAATGTAATCACGTGGAGCGATTCCGCTTGCGGATTCACCGGACCTGGAAAAAAGTTCTTTCAGGTATATCTTAAAATAACTCATAAAGATCTCGCCACTTTCTCCGGACAGAATGCCGGGAAGATAGTCCATATGGTCCTGTAGATGATATAGGATGTGTGTAATTTTAGCTTTTGTATCATGGCTTTCTGAAAAATCATGATTTTTTTCCTTGCCAAGATCTTCTGAAAAAACGTGTTCAAAGATTTCTGAACAGAGACTCCTCAAAAGATCGTCTTTCGTTTCAAAGTGCGCATAGAAAGTAGTTCTGCCTATATCAGCTAAGTCAATAATCTCCTGCACAGAAATTTTGGCATATGCTTCATGCTTCAGCAATTCAGTAAATGCTCGAAAAATAGCTTCTCTTGTTTTCTTTTGTCTGCGATCCATACTCATCACTCCCGTACAGTTTTATTCTTTTGTTCTGTAACGAACAAACCAATGGTTTTGATTATTGTTTAAATGGTGCAAGTAAATATAATGAAAAAGAACATACTGTTCTGTAACAAATATATTGTACGAAAGAGAACACCATGTGTCAAGGAGGGACATATGCTAAATCATTGGCTTGAAAATGAACCGAAAGAGACTTTAGTATGCGCGGTGATCTCGGTAATTTCTCTTGTACTTAGCATTACCGGCGCATTAATGAATTTATTGCCCTTTGATATTGCCTGGATGGCCATTATTCTTTGCGGGATACCGATTCTTGTGGGAGCTTTCAAAGGAGTTATTTGTGAACATGATATTAAAGCGGATCTCCTTGTTTCGCTGGCACTAATAGCTTCTGTAGCGACAAAAGAATTTTTCGCTGCAGGTGAAGTTGCGCTGATTATGCAGATCGGTTCCCTTCTGGAAGACTATACTTCCGGAAAAGCGAGAGAAGGTATAGAGAAGCTCATTAACATCAGGCCTCAGACGGCTCGTGTGCTGCGTGATGAAATTGCAACAGAAATCCCGGTGGAGCAAGTCAAGGTCGGGGATGTTATAAGTGTTATCGCTGGAGAGACGGTGCCTGTAGACGGTACGATTCTGGAGGGTGAAACTTCAATTGACCAGTCAGTTATGACCGGAGAAAGCATTCCGGTGGATAAGGCAGCAGGCGATACGGTTTCCAGCGGAACGATCAATCAGTTTGGAACTTTTATAATGCGCGCCGATTCGATCAGTGAGAACAGCTCTTTACAGAGAATGGTTCGTCTTGCGGAGGAAGCAGAAGAAAACAAAGCACCTATTGTTACGGCAGCAGATCGTTGGGCAACATGGCTTGTTGTGATCGCACTGTCATGTGCCATTATCACATGGATCGTTACCGGACAATTCATGAGAGCTGTTACAGTTCTGGTCGTTTTTTGCCCTTGTGCCTTTATTCTGGCGACGCCTACTGCGGTCCTTGCCGGTATCGGAAATGCTGCAAAGTACGGAATCGTTGTTCGATCCGGTGATGCAGTGGAGCGGCTGTCAACAATTAAAAGAGTTGCATTTGACAAAACCGGTACTATTACATACGGAAAACCACAGGTAACAGCTTTTGTATCTGTTGATAAGGCATATTCTGATAATGGGATCCTCAGAATCGCGGCATTGGCGGAGCAAAAATCTGAGCATCCTCTTGGAAAGGCAATCTGGGACGCATATGAGAAGAGTGGCGGGAAGAATGAGGCTATTTCTGATTTTCGTGTTATTGCTGGTCAGGGAATTTCAGCGGTAGTTGATGGAAAGACAGTCCGTGCCGGAAAAGAGGGCTTCATGAAAGAACAGGGCGTAGATATCAGCGCCTGTTCAGACGCTTGCAAACCTGAACTTGACAAGGGTGCGACCGCAGTCTATATAGCAACCGACAAAACTCTTATCGGCTTCATAGCTCTTCGTGACACAGTGCGTGAAGACGCAAAAGCAACGATTGAGAAACTAAAATCCATTGGTATAACGCCAATGCTGCTGACGGGTGATAACGAACAAGCCGCGTCAGCGATTGCCGGCAATGTAGGAATCAACGATGTTCGCGCTAATCTCTTACCAGAAGAAAAAATGAATATTATCAAGAGCTATTCCGTAGGAGCAGATCCGATCTGCATGATCGGTGATGGCGTAAATGATGCACTCGCCTTAACAAGTGCTGACGCGGGAATTGCGATGGGCGGTATTGGTTCGGATATCGCGGTGGAATCGGCTGATGCTGTTCTTGTCAGCGATGATATTAAACGTCTTCCGTACCTGTTCAACCTGATGCAGAAGGTCATGCGGAAGGTTCATGTAAATATCATTGCTTCTCTCGTCATCAATCTGGCAGCGGTAGTACTCTCTGCAATCGGCATTCTTACTCCCGTTACCGGGGCTTTATGGCATAACTGTGGATCAGTATTTGTGGTAGTAAATGCAGCATTTCTGCTACACTTAAAAGATGAATAATTCTTTCTGTAGATAACGTGACAAAGGCTCCTACACTGCCATCAGCGGTAGCGAGGGAGCCTTGTTTTATGCTTCGATATCGATTGTGATGCCGGATTTGAATTCCACAGAGAAGTGGTCATCGTAAACGGTGATCTGCTGGATCAGCTTTCGGACGAGGCTTTCGTCGAATTCGGTGATTTCGGATTGCTGACTTCCGATGAAGTTCTGCAGCTCGGCGATGCGCTTCCGGGTCTCCTCGCGGCTGCGGGTGTCTGCCTCGGCCTGTGATTTCTGCTCGCGCAGCGTAAAGATTTCATCGGCGATGGCATCGTAGTCCTGCTTGCTGTTGGCCTTTCGGATGAGCTCCTTCTGCAGCTTATCGAGCCGTGCCTGGATACCGTCCGGGCTCATTGTGTCGGCGGCCATTATAGCTTTTGCGATGTTCTCCTGCATCTGCCGGAGGAAATCGTCGCTATCGGTGAGTATCCGATTGAAGGCCTTGACTGTGACCTCTTGCAATAGGTCTTCCTTGACGGTTCGGCTGGTGCAGTTCATGGCGGCGCGGCTGGGTTCAAGGCGGCTGATGCATCGCCAGACGATGCTTTTGCAGCCGTGGTTATTCCAGTGGACGCGCCGGTAGAGCTCGCCGCATTCTCCGCAGACGACCATCTGGGAGAAGCAGTTGTTGCCGGAGTAGATGCGCTTCTGACCGTTCGGCCCAGTGTGAACCTTCCTGCGTCGCACAAGCTCCGCCTGCACCTGCATGAAGATTTCCTTCGGAATGATGGCTTCATGGTCATCTTCCACATAGTATTGCGGCAGGGCTCCGGTGTTGCGTACGCGTTTCTTGGTGAGGAAGTCCGTGGTTACGGTTTTCTGAAGCAGGGCGTCGCCCATGTATTTCTCGTTTCGCAGGATCTTGTTGATGGTCGAGTCATACCATTTTGTCTTGCCCGCGCCGGTGAGGATGCCGTCCTGCTCCAGTCCCTCGGCGATCTTCTTCATGGAGAGACCTTCGAGGTACTCGCGGTAGATCCGCTTGACGACCTCCGCCTGTTCCGGGTCGATGACGAGGTGCCCGTCGCCGTCCTTGGTGTATCCGAGGAAGTGATTGTGGTTGACCTGTACCTTTCCCTGCTGGTAGCGGTACTGTAGTCCGAGCTTCACGTTCTGGGAAAGGGACTGGGATTCCTGCTGCGCGAGGCTTGCCATGATGGTGATCAGAACCTCGCCCTTGGAGTCCATCGTGTTGATGGATTCCTTCTCGAACCAGACCGCGATGTTCTTGTCCTTGAGGAGCCGGATGTACTTGAGGCAGTCGAGCGTGTTGCGGGCGAATCGGCTGATGCTCTTGGTGATGATCATGTCGATGTTTCCGGACATGCATTCGTCGATCATGCGGTTGAATTCATCACGCTTCTTTGTGTTGGTGCCGCTGATTCCGTCGTCGGCGAAGATTCCGGCGAGTTCCCATTCCGAGTGGCTTTTGATGTACTCCGTGTAGTGGGAGACCTGCGTTTCGTAGCTGGTTTCCTGTTCGTCAGAGTCGGTGCTGACACGGCAGTATGCGGCTACACGGAGCTTCGGCTGCTCGGCTTGCTTGACGTTGTTTCCGACCTGCCGTCTGGCAGGGATGATTGTCACGTTTGCCATCACCGCGCCTCGCTTTCAATCAGGCTGTACAGGTATTCCGCCTGCTGCTTCGGGTCGTCGTAGGCCTGTTCAGGAGCGGCGAGCTTGAACCGGGTTGGCGGCTTTCGTGTATCCGGCGACTGCTTTTTCCTGTTCGTCCGTCCGAGCACCTTTGCCCGGCGCAGGCGTTCGGCCTGTGCTCTGTCGTAGGTTTGCTGGTCGATGATGGCGGGATAGTAGTCGTCTCCGAGGTAGTGCTTGTTTTCGAGCAGGCGTTTTGCCGAGCCGTGCCACGTCTCGATTCCTGCTTCGTGCGCAGCCTTGGCAAGCGCCATTCCGTCAAGGTAGTTCCTGTAGAGGTTTCTTATCTGCTGGGCTTTCTCTTCGTCGATGACCGCTTTGCCGTTTTCGGTTCTGTATCCGTATGGTGTGTGTCCCATGATTTTCACATCCTTTCCGTGAGCGTGAGCCCGCATTTGAGATGGAATACTGCCTCGTGCCGTGAGCGGATGACGATACGCTCAACGAATCGTGTAAAAAGTTGGTCGTCGAAGGCTTCCAGCATCGGGCTCTTCTCGGTGAAGCGCAGCAGATCCTCCGCCTGTACCAGAGCTGTGGCTTCATTGCTTGTCGTGTTCTTCAGGGCGTCTATCTGTTTTCTAATGTCGTCGGCCTGCGAGAGAAGCTCGGCGGTTTGCTGGCTGTAGATCACCTGGTCGATGAATCCCTGCGCCATGAGCTTCGTGAGCGTCTTGCGCTTGTCAGCGTTTTCTGCGAGGCCGGTTTCAAGATGCTGTATGCGGCTGAGTGTCTGGCTCGTCGAGCTCCTCTTCAGGCTTTGCGCGTAGGGTTTGAGGATCAGCCGGTGCGCGAAGATGAGTTTGTTCATCATGGCCTCGAATGCGAGCTTGAGGTCATTGTCCCGGACGAAGAGCATGGAGCATTTGCTTTTATTGGCGAGATGCGTCTTGCAGCTCCATGCGGCGTAGTTGCCGTCCGTTGTGTAGTTGATGCGCCGCTTGAACGTTACACCGCACTCGCCGCAGATGATTCTGCCGGAGAATGCGTAGCGGTTCTGGTACTTTTCGTCGCCCTTGCTGATGTTCTTCTCATCGGCCCGCTGGGAGATGAGCTTCTGCGCGGCTTCCCAGTCCTCGCGGCTGACGATGGGCTCGTGATGATTCTGCTGCAGGTACTGTGTCTGCTCGCCGTGGTTCAGGTGCCGCTTGTAGGCTGAATCCGACCACGTCTTCTGGTAAAGGCAGTCGCCGCAGTATTTCTCGTTTGCGATCATCCCGCGGACGACGGATGGGCTCCAGTTTCCGCCGCGCTTTGTCGGGATCTGCTCCCGGTTGAGTTCAGTGGCAATGGCTGCGGTTCCCTTCCCGGCAAGCGTCTCTGAGAAGATGCGGCGGACAATCTGTGCCTGCTCTGGATTGATGGCCATCGTCTCGCCGTCCCAGTCGTACCCGTATGGTGGGTAGCTTATCTTGAACGTACCGTTCTCAAACCGTTTCTTGATGCTCCATTTGCTGTTCAGACTGATGGAAAGGGATTCGTCCGCTGCCATACTGGAGAGGATGGAGAGGAACAGCTCACTCTCCATCGCACCGGTGTTGATGTTTTCTTTTTCGAACCAGATGGGGATATTCTGCGTGAGGAGCTTTCTGACGAGTTCAAGACAGTCGGTGGTGTTGCGTGAAAATCGGCTGATGCTCTTGGTGATGACCATGTCGATCTTCCCGGCCTTGCAGTCCTGCATGAGCCGTTCAAGCTCCGGACGCCGGGATTTGCCGGTGCCGCTGATGCCCTCGTCGTAGTAGATTCCGGCGAACTGCCAGTCGTCGCGGGATGTGATGTAGCTTTCATAGTGCGTCTTCTGTGTTTCAAGACTTTCGAGCTGCTCGTCCGAGTCCGTGGAGACGCGGCAGTAGGCGGCAACACGCAGCTTCTTTGGCTCTGTTTTTCCCTTGCTTGCCTGTTCGATTCTTGTGATTTTCTTCAATTGGCCTGCCTCCTTGTTAGTGTCTATCCATCACTCTTTTTCGGACACATAGCAAGCAGTTTTCGGATATATTTCCGCAAACAGGGGTGAGAATGTTTTGCGGTTGATGTCGCATAATTTGTTGAATTCGTCATCGGAAATAAGGCCTGTATCAAGCATGCATCTGGCAGTCCTCTGCGCCCGTTGGTAGTCGAGATCGTTGCGGATGCGCTCATCCGTGTAGTAGTTGTTTTCCTCCGTCATGATGTTTCGCCTCCTGCTTTCCACTGGAGGCGAGCGGACCGTTTTGACGAAGCGGAAACGAAAAAAGGCCCACCGGCGATCCAAATAAAGGAAAGCCAGTGGGCCTGAGAAGGTGATGTGTTTATTTCACGCGAATCCGCCATCCGACCTGGATGAGGTTCACGTTCTTGATAAGCGAGCTGTTCAGCTTCTGGATCGCGGAGACGGTCGTG
>JAJGAH010000025.1 GCA_020844525.1 Eubacterium sp. | reverse complement strand
CTCCAGCCACAATAACCTGATCTGCACGACCAATACAGGGAAGACCTTCCTCTACAGTGATCTGCGACGCCTCGTCAAAAATCACAACATCAAAATGAACATCTTCCGGTCTGAGAAAACACGAAGCACTCTGTGGAGATACCATAAAACACGGCTTACAATCCGTCACCAGATCACTGTATAATGCCAACACCTCCTGCAGAGGCCGGCCGCTTCTCTCCTCCAGCATAAATCCACTGACCCTGCTTCCAGCCTCACTTGCCTCCACAGATGGGCGCCGGGATGACAAAAAAGCACTGATTTGCCTGCGATTTCTGTCAAACTGAACGCGTTCCTCAATGCGGAACGTCTTTACCATCCGATCATGGCCTTCACGTGTAAAGGCAGCGACCTCTGGCAGTGTGTGACGCAGATAATCAATCCAGCCTCTCAGGCAGTTTTTCCGATAACATGGCACAAACTGTTTTTCGGAAATTCCCTGATCAATCATTGCATTGAGGAATCCCAGATCACCATGACTCTTCAATTGATTCAGTACGTCATGCATCCGAATCCAGCTGTCAAGCATATCGGTCTGAGCCAGGCAGTTTTTCAGCTTAGACAGAAGTTTTTTCATATTCATTTCCTGAAATGAAACGATCTCCGGATCAAAAAGATCCTGAAGCGTATCACCCTGATCCGGCCATTTCCTGTCCATTTCCTTCATACCAGCGGACCAGATTTTGCAAATGCGTCTGAGCCCTTCAAACCTCGCACCTTCCAGCTTCAGAAAGCGTCCAAAATCAGCACCGGTATTCCTAAGCTCCTGGAATTTCTCCAGCTCACGTTTTATTTTCTCCCAATCTGATGAAATCCCCTGATACAGTACCCCTGTATGTCCATCAAGAACCTTTCCAGTCACGTCTGCTTTTTCACGACTGCGCTGATAATCCGCCAGCAGCTGAAGATCGCCCGATGCTTCTGTATAACCAGGTTTTCTGCCATCCAGGCGATAAGAACGAAGCCTGCTGATCAGATTCCTGTATTCCTTATTCAGATTTTTTGTGAGATGCCCGCCATATTGCTGTAATTCCTGCAGGAGCTCCTGCCCGTCAAGCGCAATCACTTCTGCGCGATAAGAGAGAAAAAGCTTTGCCTCCATCTCTTTCTGTTCTTCTGAAAGCTTTTCCATCAGTGTCAGAGCATCGGTCAGTTCATGCAATTTTTTGTCATCAAAGAATTCTGCGGTGATCAGATCATCCTCTGCCATAAAATCAATGACTGCCCTGCTCTGATACATGTCGGCGCAGCTGGAAATCGATATCCCAAGCAGATTGGGAATTTCGCTGCTGAGCCGGATCATTTCCTCGAGTCTCTGAATAAAATGCTTTAGTGTTTTCACAATCTGATGCATACTTTCAGCAGAAGTATCAGAGCCAATAAAGCCATACCACGGACAAAGATGATAATCATAAGACACATCCGGCACAAGATCTGCATATTCTTCAAGCAGCGTTGCCGTACTATCTTCTTCTGCGCTTTCCGGTATGTTGAGATGCGCCGAGTAATAGTTTACATCAGGAATCCCTTTCATTCCGGAATACTCTTCATAGAGCTGCCAGAGTGAGCGTCCACAGCGTACATCCACCTGATGGACCTGCTTCTGATATTCATCCAATGTATGTGCGGCTTCTTCCCATCGCTCTCTGCCATCCGCCTTATCCAAAACAGGAGGAAATACCGGCAAATGCAATGTATGATAAATATCGCCCAGAATCTTTTTTTCATCTGTATCCTGAGAATGCATCTGAAGACAATAGTCACCCAATCCCACCATATCAAGCTTGTGAAGCACGATATGCATGCCCGCCTCCTTTTCGGAGACAAAAAGCACTTTCTTACCATCCGCAAAAAATTCTGCAATCATATTGGCAATCGTCTGACTTTTCCCGGTCCCCGGAGGGCCCTCCAGAACAAAGCTTTTTCCAGCCTTTGCCATTTCAATTGCGGCGATCTGACCTGAATCTGCATCCATCACACTATGCAGCTTCATCCCGGATTTATCCTGCCTTGTCGTTAAAACCTGTTGTATATCAAAGTCCGATTTTGTGCCGTTTTTCTTATCATAAATCCTTTGCACCGACTGCTGTCTGATGAACCAGTCTCCATGTGTTTGCAGATCCTTAAGTATGGAAGCATTTTTTTTGGAATTCTGCTTCAGATATGCAATCATTTTTTCCAGCTCGTTGCGATTCATGATTCTTTTCCTCTCTTATTTTGTCCGTCTATTCTATCATCTTGCATGATCTTTTTAAACAGAATATACTGATCATATTCTCATATACAGGCTCATCATAACATGGAGGAAGACCATGATTCAATTAACCGATTATCTGTATTCCGGAGATACCGTCCTGCATATTATCCGTAAATATTCCAGAGACCTGCTGGAAAATGCCAGCCGCACTCACAATCCGATGGACCGTACCCACGCGAATTTCCTGCTGCAGATGGAGGAGCTTCTGGAGCACAACAATTTCCTGACATCACAGTCTCAGCGTATCCGTGAGTTCTACAAATACATGGCTGAAAACTACGGCAACTATTCCTTCACCTTCCGCGGGCGCATCAAATCCCTGATCCGCGCAGAGGAAAAATTCAACGGGTATATTGTCGGGTACATCTATTCGTATCACGCAAAGCACAGCACATATCCTCCCGTCGCCGAGGTACGGGACGAAATCAACCGCTTCAAGGACCTGATTGCATACCGCATCGTCCTGTCCCTGCCCACCTGTCATCTGGAGCCGGGTACAGACCGGGCTGCACTGGAAGAAAAAACACTGTATGAGATTGCGAACCTGCTTCCGGAATTTCTGGAGGAGCGGGGTTTTACCGCGCAGCTCGCCCACAAGCCGATGCCGAATGTCTCGCCGCTGCTGGCTGAGAACGTGCGTCCCTATTACAAGGACTATGTCGCCAAACCAAAGGAGGGCGGATATCGTTCGCTGCATCTGACGCTCTTCGACAATATGGCAAGAAGCTATACGGAAATACAACTCCGCACAAAGGAAATGGATGATTTTGCCGAGATCGGGAAGGCAAATCATGACAGCTACGAAAAGAGGCAGGAGAAAGAACGCACCCGCCGGATGGAAATTCCGACGGGTGAATGTTCTTACTTTGATGAAGCTTATGAGCGGATCCTGAACCTGCAGAACCTCGACCTCTCAAAGGTCGATGTCAACATGTTTGCTGCCATAGACAATTATCGCGTCAACGATGGCTGCGGGCTCTATCATGGACGGCTGATCCTCCCGTATGAGCACCTGTCCAGATTCCAGAATGACGAGGTGGACTGAAATCCGGGTTCTATGATGTCTGCAATTATCTGTACTGCATAAGATTACCTGCTCTGCATGTGATGGCCTGCCCTGCACAGGATGACCTGTCATGTATGTGATCATCTGCCCCACATGTGGTTCACGAAATCCATGAAGTTCTCCAGGCTGGCATTGTCCTCATTCACCACACGTATCTGTATCTCGGCGCTTATCGCACAGGTCCATTGATCCACCCGGCGGCACTTTGCAATGGCTTCCCGTACCCTGTCTCTTTCGCGTGCAAGTATGTCCGGATTCACCTCCTGCGTCAGTATGATGAAATGGCTTCCTGTCAGTCTTCCGATCGAGCCGTTCTTTCCAAAAATATCCTTCAGAATGACACCGATACGGCGGAGCAGCATATGGCCGGCCTTCTCTCCATAGTTTGACCGGAAGGACGGATATTCCGGAATATTTACAAGCATCTGCGAAAACTGTGTATGATGTGTCCACAGCTCCTCCAGATAATCGCTGAAGCTTTCCAGAAAGCCGCTCATATTGAGCAGGTCCGTGACCGGATCAATAGATATGGTCCGATAAGCCCGCCCCTGCAGATGCACCAGATCCTCCACGGGGACGAATTTACCCATAAGACCGATAATTTTTCCATCCCGGTAGATTGGAATCTTGCTGGCCAGAATACTGCGTTCCTTTCCCCGCACGATGCATTTACCCAGTGCAGCATGTACACTTCTTCCCTCCTGCAGCACCCTCAATTCGTCTTCCCGGAAGGCTTCCGGTTCGACATGCCAGTGCATGTCCTCATCCGTCCTGCAGCGAATGTCCTCTACAGAATGAAATCCATAAAAGTCCAGAAAGCTCTGACTTGCACCAAGGAAGCGCCGTTCCCGGTCCTTCCAGAAATACATGCTCTCTGCATATGCCGCCAGATTTTTCCACAAAACAGAATCAGAAACAATATCCTCTGCCTGTAACGGACTGTCCGGGGAATCGTCTCTGCGTGCCCGTTCCTCGTCAAGAAGCATATTGAGCAGATCCTGATCTATATAGACAGGCAGGGTGATCACAAGATACCTGTTAAAATCGGTCTTTGGGACAGGCATCAGTTCACCAAGCATCCACTGATACGTCCCGCAGACGGTTCTGGATCTGTAGAAGATAGTCAGTGCCTGTCCATTATTCAGCATAATCCTCTTTCGCAGTGTACCCGGTTCGATATACGTGCGAAACCGTTTCTGATCAGGTGCATATACATACTGTTCCGTATATGTCTGATCTGCCTCTCTGAGGTCCACCACCTTGCCACCAGTTCCGATCGGCTGCGCTGAGCTTGATGATTTCAGACCATAGAGCGTATTCTCTGTAAGATCAGCGACCGCAATATCGCTGCAGAAATAATAGAGATCCTGAATATAGGAAGCCTTCTTCTGATCAGCAGAAATTTCATCGAGCTGAATATAACGGATATTCAGCGCGTAGACATAGTTCTGCTCATGCTGTGCAACGGGACTTCCGGTCAATTCCATGAAATGATCGCCGGACGGATATGTAATCGTCTGTGTCCCCGCAAGCTTGCGCAGCTGCTCATTGGCAAACTGCCTGTAAAAAGCATGCATCGGCTCGTTTTCTGCATTCACCTCGTCAATCCAGGTCTCAATCCCGTCGAAGCCGTCACGATGCAGGACTGTCAGAAACGCTTCATTGACAAAGTACTGACGCATTGTGGTTCCGTCATCCTCAACCAGGCAAAGCGGCTGGTCCGTCTGAAAGTCAATGCAGCTCATGGCATCGTAATAATTTTTCCAGCGAAGCCCCTCCTCCCGCATGCCTCTGCTCTGGCAGTGCAGCCAGAAGGCATGCCTGTCCATCGGTCTTCCAAAATAGTAGCCCTGCACCTTCTCGCACCCGATCCGTCCGAGAAACTTATATTGCTCCTCCGTCTCAACGCCTTCAGCCAGCGTCTGGATCCCGATCTCCTTTGCCATACGTACCACAGACGTGATGATGGTTCTGGCCTTGTCCGTCGAAGTCGCCAGAAAGCTCATATCGATCTTCAGTTCATCAAAGGAAAGATCCTTTAAGGCACCCAGCGATGAGTAGGCTGTGCCAAAATCATCCATCCATACCTTGAATCCAAGCTCATGAAAAAGACCGATAAACCGGTTCAGTCTCTCCGGATGTCTGACGAAGGCACTTTCTGTAATCTCTATATTCAGAAGCTCCCTTGGCACCTGGTACTTCTGTGCCAGCGCTTCGATCTGCGTGACCAGGTCCGGCTGCCGGAAATCCTTTCTTGAGAGATTGACGGAAACCGGTACGATCTCCCTGCCATCATTTAAGATCTGTCTGCAATCCCGGCAGACCTTTTCAATCATGTAAAGATCCAGTCTGCTGATAAGCCCATGCTTCTCCAGCGCCGGGATAAAATCACAGGGCGGAATCATGCCGCGCACGGGGTCAATCCAGCGGCACAGCGCCTCCGCGCCACACAGCATGCCCGTGATGGTGCGTACGACCGGCTGATAATACACCTGAATCCATCCTGATGCAATCGCCTTCTCCCAGTTCTGCAGCACGTACTTCTCCAATGCTGCCGCTGCCTGCATCTCCTGGTTGAAAAAAGCAATCGAGGAGTGGGGCGGATTATTCAGGGATTCACAGGCCAGCTTTGCGCGGTCAACTGCTGTTGCAAGCGTGAGATCATCCTGATCCATTACACAGATTCCCACGGCAAGCGGACGGGCATTTCCCCGATTCAGCCTGCCCACCTGATCAAAGATACGCCTGATCTTCTCCTCCAGTCCGTCGGTCTGTGTGCAGACCGCAAAGCTCTGCCGGTTAAAGCATGCTGCGTGCTCCTCGCCAAACATGACCCGCAGCAGGGACGCCATGCCGCAGACAAGAGCATCTCCGGTCTCAAATCCATACAGCGCATAGTATTCCCGCATATCGCTGAATTCCATCCAGAGCACAGCGGGAACCTTTTCCTTTCCGCGAATCTCCTGTACTTCATCCGGTGCATTCTCCAGAAAACACCCAATCAGGGGAAGACCCGTCAGATTATCAAACTGATGCCTTCCAAATTCCTGCTCCACATCTGCTTCTCAGCCTGTGTATATGTATGAACCGTATCACGCATCCGTTGATTCACCTCGGATCCTTTCCGTTCTGACAAAATAGATGGCACGAATATATCTTAATATCCTTATTTCCTGATATCCTTATTTCCTGATGATATCAGATATTACCTGCAAGCCTCTGTCAAAACTACAGACTGAAAAGTCTGACCATCACAATATGTTCTGTATACGTTTTTCAGTATATCATTTTTTGCACAATTTTCATCAATTCCTTTTTAATTTTCTGACATTTTTCTATAGAGAATCTTCCACTCGTAACAGGAAGTAATTGTTGAAAATCCTAAGCAATACAGCGGAACAGCGGACAATATCCCCCAGTTTACGCAAAAGTATATTCAGTACATATGGCACACGATACGCAAACACTGTTTCTGTATCCTGATGTCCTCTGCCTGTGTTATAATATAGTGATTTTCACCGCATTTATTTATACATGTTTATTCATGCCATGCGCAGACACAGCGGCAGTGCTTTCATGCATACGCATATCAAGGAGGTACTTTTATGCAGATCAGAAGAGCAGAAGAAAATGATATTCCAAAAATTCTTGCATTGCTCAATCAGGTACTGGAAATCCACGCAGCCATCCGTCCCGACATCTTCATCCCGGGCACAACGAAGTATACAGATAAGATGCTGTATGACATGCTGAAGGATGATCAGAAACCGATTTATGTCGCCGCAGATGACAGCGATTCTTGTATCGGATACGCATTCTGTCAGCTCCGGGAGCAGCCCTTTTCCACCAATATGGTGCAGTTCCGATCCCTGTTCATTGATGATCTGTGTGTGGACCAGTCATGCAGAGGCTGTCACATTGGTGAACAGCTGTTTGACTATGTCAAGCAGGAAGCCCGGCGGCTTGGCTGCTATGAGGTCAACCTCAATGTATGGGCAGGCAATACTGCCGCAGAACGTTTCTATGAGAAAATGGGGCTGAAGACAAAGGAACGTCAGCTCGAATATATCCTGGAGAAACCGGAATCATAACTATTTTTCCATATGACGCTTTGCTACATGGCTCTTTTGCTATGTAACTCTTTTGCCATACAACCATTCTTCCAAAAGATACGCATTGATTTTCCGTTTTACCGGACAACCGGTATCTACTGGCTTCCGAGTTCTTCCACCAGCTGTGAAGCACAGGTGTCCAGATCCTCCTGATCATAGATGTACTTGTCTGTTTCATTTTTGAAAGTACTGATCACGTCCGCATCCTCAAGGGCCGGAACCATAACACCAAGCTTTTCCTTATTCTGATTGAGCTGCTCACCGGCGCGCGCATCAAAATCATCCAGCATATGATTGTTCTCCAGCGTCTTCAGCGCAGCCTTACTGACCGGTACACCCTTTTCGGTTCCCTGAAGCTTTGCCATACGCGGGTCATTGAGCAGGAAATCCAGCAGCTCTCCGGCCTCCACGGGATGCTCAGTATAGGCGCTGATTGCATACATGGTTGCCGGTTTGATCTTCCACCCCGTTGTATCTGCCCCCTTAAGACCAGGCGTCTGCCCAAGCACAACTTCAGCGCCACTCTCATCCAGATCATCGCAGTAACGGCTGGCTTCACTGCTCCAGCAGCCGGCTCCGGCTGTCTTTCCCGCTGTAAAGGACGTTGCGTCAAAATCGTCCACCGCCGGTATGACCTTTTCCGAAATCAGGCTCTTATAGAAGGAGAGCATTGCCTTCATCTGGTCCAGATCAGCCTGCAGGGCACCTGTGTCAGAAAACAGCGGTTCGCCATAGGTCTGCTCATACCAGGCAGCAAGCGAGAGGATCAGCTGCTTTTTTGACAGACCCAGCGGATAGATATTGTCCGCGCTCATAAGCTTTGCCGCCGCAAACAGATCATCCCATGACTCCGGAACCGACAGTCCATAGCGGTCATAAATCGTCTTGTTGTAGAAAAAGGCAGTGGAATTATACGCTATTGGGAGTGCATTCAGTTTGCCGTCTCTCATACCAAACGCTAGATCATCCTCAGAAAAATTCGAGAGATCAATCACATCAGATAAAGCGTTCAGGTCATAATACCCTTTCCCGTCCGGAGAATACACCGAAAGCCAGTTGTAATTGATCTGCATGACATCTGCACACTCATGGCTTTCCATATAAATTTTATTCCGCTGCTCATATCCATCCCAGATGCCATATCTATGAGATACCGTAATCTCCGGATGGTCATCATGAAAAAGTGCAAGCCCGGAAAGGGTGTATTTGTGCCGATCGTCATTTCCCCACCACGACATGGAAATATGCACGGTATCCTGATTCTGTACAACAACCGTATTTGTCTTATCCTGCGCTGCACAGCCGGTGAGCATCATGGATGCAAGCATCACCCCGCCCAAAAGAACAGACAGGACCCGTTTTTTTCTCTTATCAGCTCTCATAGGTTGCCCGATCCTTTCCGTTCCGTTTGGAAACATAGAGATTTCGATCCGCCCTTCGATAAAGGTCGTCAAATGTATATTCACCAGGGCCTGCCACGACAACGCCCGCACTGACTGAGATGCCTGTCTGCTCCTTCTCCTGTGCGAATTCCCGGTCAAAAGCAGTATAGATTGTATCAATCAGGACATGTACCTGTCGCTCTGCCTCCTTCTGGTCTATATCCGTATATGCAGCAAAGGCGGCAAACTCATCCCCTCCAATTCTGCCAACCAGATATGCCTCCGGCAAAGTCTCCCGCAGGATCCTGGACAGCCTTTTCAGCACGTCATCACCTTTTGCGTGTCCCAGACAGTCATTGACCTGCTTGAAATTATCCAGATCAAACATCAGAAAGACATTGGCCTGTTTGCCGGTGTAGGATGAAAGCTCCCGGGCCACATTTTTCTCAAAGGTCTGCTTGTTCAGCAGATCCGTCATCAGATCATGCTCGGCCTGATCGCTCAGAGTTTCGACCATGCCTGTCATCGAGCGGCTCATACGAAGATAAAATAAAAATCCGGCTGCAAGAATGATCAGCGCTATGATTGTTACCGTCTGGATCATCCGTGTACGCAGCACTGCGCCGTCCTTCATAATCTCCTGTACCGGAATGGTACAGACAACTCTCCATCCATTGCTGCAGGTATTGCTGTTGATCAGATAGGAATCCTGCAGGACAGTGGCACTGCTGTCCATCTTCTGGACAGTGTCTGCGATCTCAGGCTGCAGAGTACTGCCGACCTCATTGTCATCTGAGGAATACAGGATCTGGTTATCATCATTTACCAGACGGATCGTCATAGACTTCAGCTGCTCCGGCAGTTCAAAAACGGTTTCGAGCTCGCGCCCATAAAAAGACACCAGCGCAATTGCATTATTGTTCAGCCGTTTGACATAGTACAATCTGTCATAGTTATGCTTATAGCCAAAGGACCATCCGTCCATCGTTTTTTCTCTGTTGATCGAATCGGAAAATGCCTGGTAAAGCCCATGGTCCGGATACAGCGCCGTTGTCACCTCCGAGATCATGCCGGTATTTTCATCATTGGCATACACAATGCCGAAATCCGAGAAATTTTCCATCAGGCTAAGATTCACAATTTCCTGGTCAATTGCATCCTCCGCCTGAATCTTGTCATAGTTAGACAGCGAAGTATCCGTCGCGTCAAACTGATAATATTTATCATCGGAAAACAGGAGTGAAACAGTATTCTCCACCTTATCCAGATAAGAGTCGATATTCAGCTCCAGCTGTCTGCTGTCTGCCGCAACCAGATTCGATACATAATTCTGAAGCGTCTCATTCATGCGCCGCAGCAGAACACTGCTCACAACGGCAGAGAGCACAATGATTGTGATCGAAAAGAGAATCAGCATCCCAAATTGGATCTTTCTGAATTTTTTGTTCATCTTTGCGCCAGTATCCCCCGAAAAATCTTTAACTTTTATTATAGCAAAGATTCTCTACAATAGATGAGAATAATATATAACTATATTCACCTCCCTCCTGCTTCTTTCTAAAACGAATTCCTTCTGTTGAATTTTTCTTTTGTGAAATGTTCCTTCTCTCAAAGGTTCTTTTTCTTTATGCTGTGTTTCAGCAATACCAGACCGGCTAAGCATGACACGCCTTCCGTGATCAGGAATGCCCACCAGATCAGGGATACTGGTGCATTCCCGGCTTTCACGAGAACAGAGAATCCAAAGGCAACAGGCAGTATAATCACGAGCTGTCTGAGCAGTGATACAATCAGGGATTCCAGTCCGCACTCTACTGCCTGGAAGATACCCTGATATGCGATATTGATGCCGGCAAAGATAAAGCTCAGCGAAATAATCCGCATTGCACTGATGAAGTACGGCTTTGACGCACCTGCATTAAACAGTGCGGCAAAAGCATTCGGGAAAATTTCCGTAACCAGCACGCCGAAAATCATCAGAGCTATGGTGTAGACCAAACCATATTTCATACCCGCACGAATCCGCTTCTTATCACGCATCCCGTAAGCAAAAGCAACAATCGGTGTGATCGCGTCACGAAGACCGAATGCAAGGAACAATACAAACTGCTGCACCTTGTAGAAAAGTCCATAAGCAGTCTGCGCAGAAGCGTTGAATTTGAGGATCAGGTTCATTGCATAAACCATAATTGACATCAGCGCCTGTGCAATGATCGCGGGAAGACCGATCGAATAGATGCCGCGAATGATATTGTGATCCGGTTTCATATTTCCAACTGCATGGGAATATTCCTTATTCAATTTCTGGTGAAAAATCAGAAGCAGAACGGCTGACGCAATCTGTCCGATCACCGTTGCATATGCTGCGCCGCTGACCCCCATCTCCGGCACCGGTCCAATGCCGTAGATCATAATCGGGTCAAGAATAATATTCATCACTGCGCCTGTGATCTGTCCGATTGTAGAATACATGGACCTTCCCGTCGCCTGCAGCAGCTTCTCAAACAGAGAATAAAAAACAATGCCTGCAGAAGCGACACAGCAGATCCGCAGATAGCTGTCCGCCATCTGTATTACCTCAGGATCTGAAGTCTGTGTGACAACATACCCATGCACACCGAATATGCCGAACAGTACAAAGACACCATAGATCACGCAGCCAAGAAACAGACTGTTTCCGGCGATTCTGGCGGCCTTTTTCTTATCTCCCGCGCCAAGAGTCATCGCAATCATTGCATTGGTGCCAACTCCGGTACCGATCGCAATCGCAACCATCAGCATCTGCACCGGAAAAACAAGTGTCAGCGCATTCAGTGCAGACTCGCTTCCAGTTCGCATATTCCCGACGAATGCGCTGTCGACAATATTGTAGACAGCCTGCAGCGCCATGGATATGATCATCGGCAGCCCGATCTGGATCATCAGCTTGTTGACCGGCATATCCTTCATCTTGTTTTCTGTGTTCATTTTCCATCATTCCTTTCTTCCTTCCAGGAAAGCACAGGCTTTCTGAGGATTCCAATTTATGCGCATAAAAAAAACACGTCGCAACCAACTGGATTTACACAATTGATTGCTACGCGTTGTCTTTTTGTATTATAAATTTATGCCGGACAAAATGCAAATGGATATTTTGTCTAAATATTTTACCGATTTATGCTGTTCATCGATCAATATCATAGATGAATCCGTGATAATTCGAGGATGCCACAGTTACAAGTATAATTGTTCTTTAGGCGCTTCTAATGACCTTTTTCTGTCTCTATGAGGCGCCTTGGGCGCACCGGAAGATTCAAGATGCTCCTGACCCGGTTCTGTCCAACGGAAGCCAGATTTCAGCATAGGTCTCCTCCGGTTTTTTGGGCAAAGGGGCATACATCTCAACACAGCCGGATGTGCGGAAACGGAAAGACTTCTGATGTTCCGGAATCCACGACTGCCATATTGCCGAGTTCACAGACTGCAGCGA
>JAJGAH010000024.1 GCA_020844525.1 Eubacterium sp. | reverse complement strand
CAATCCCGTCATTATTGCGCTGATCATCGCATATGTCATGGATCCGCTGGCCAGACTGTTTGAGCACAAGGCCTTCCATGGACTCAGAAAGGAAAAAACAAGAAGAAATCTTGCCGTGGTATGCACGGTTCTGATTATTCTGCTGGGCATTGTCTTTCTGCTGGTTGCGCTCATCCCGCAGCTGATTGACAGTATGATCACCCTCGTACACAATGCAGATAAATACGCAAGCCAGATTCGTAATTTTATTGACGGGCTTCAGAAGGGCTCGGCAAATTCCCGATTTGATTTCTCGAAGATTTTTAATGCCGGTCAGAATCTTCTGACGACGATTATCAACAAGATGCCGGATAATCTGGACGAAATCATCAATACATCTTTCTCCATCGGACGCAATATTGTGACATGGATTATTGCCTTCATCATGTCGATCTATTTCCTGGCGGACAAGAAGAGGCTGCAGGCAGGATTCGGCAAGCTGATGCATGCCATACTGTCAGAAAAGGCATTCAACAGGTCCTGCAATTTCTGGAACCGCTGCAACTCCATTATGACCCGCTATATTGTGGGAGAGTTGCTGGACGCACTGATTATCGGCATGTCGAATTTTGTATTCTTCCTTATTGCAGGACTGCCATACAGCGTATTGATTTCCGTTGTTGTTGGCGTCACAAATCTTGCACCCACATTCGGACCGATCGTCGGAGGTGCGGTTGGCGCATTTATTCTGGTTCTGAACAATCCCTGGCAGGCACTCTGGTTTCTGATTTTCACTTTAATCCTGCAGACAATTGACGGCTATGTTATCAAGCCGAAGCTGTTCGGCAATACACTTGGCGTTTCCTCAGTCTGGATTCTGGTATGTATCATTGTGGGGGGAAGAATGTTCAGCGTTCCCGGCATTTTACTGGCGATACCATTTGCGGCAATTTCTGAATATGTGTATAAACAGTATCTGCTGGTGGCGCTGGAAAACCGGAAAAGTAAGGCAAAGAAAAAGTCTTCAGAATCAGAAAAGCCGATGCAGGCAGGTTCTGATTCTGAGACCGTAGAAATGAAAACAGATGTGTAAATTCAATCCTTCCGGCTATGGAACGAGAAGAGACCACGCTTCTTCTCGACTGGTTCGCTCTCGTATCCTTTATAGATATAGCCGGTAGCCTTGATGGAATCCTCAAGAGCATCACCGTTCACCGGTTCGTCTGTCACAAAGGTTGCAATGTTCTTTATATGAGAGGCAGACACCTTTTTGGCATTCGGAAATGTCTTTCGTATTACGTCGCAGATATGCGCTTCACACATACCGCAGCTCATACCTTCAATTTTTGCTGTTGTCTTGTACATAGCATAGACCACCTTTCTGAATCGGGCGGAACATTCGCCTGGAATATTCCCCACCGGAAGTTCAACATACCTAATATACATTACATTGCTCAAACCGTCAAGCCGGGCAGACATGCATACAAAAAAGCAGGCGAAATTAATTCGCCTGCTCCTGTTTTCTTTTCTTCAGATCTTCATTATATAAGGAAAGAGCTTTGAAGGTTTCCTCGCTGATATCATGTTCAACCTTGCATGCGTCCTCACGGGCAATAGTGGGATCTACGCCGATGGAAGTGAAGAGATCTGTCAGCATCTTGTGCCTGCTGTATATACGATTCGCGATCTCCATTCCACTATCGGTCAGTGTAATAAAACCTGAGTGGTCCATTGTAATATACCCGTTTTCGCGAAGGCGTTTGGTTGCGTAGCTGACACTTGGCTTCGTCACGCCAAGGTGATCGGCAATATCAATAGAACGAATGTAGCCGTGCTGTTCCTTCATCATCAGCATAGCTTCCAGATAATCCTCCGCAGATTTCTGAATAGTCATATTTTTCACCATCTTTCTTTTATAAACTTTTATAAAGGTAAAGCCGCCTTCTGTTTTCCGTTTATAAAGGGCAGGCCATTAACCGACAAAAACTGCATTAACATGGATAAATATTGTCAGGCTGGTAAATACTAATAGGATAGCATCATTTTGTTCTATTTGCAAGAAGTCTGCGCCACTTTTTAATTTTTGTTAGATTAGACGAATATTGGTTCAAGATTCAGAAATATTTAAATTGCGCAGAAATGAATTGCACACAGATGAGATAGGGGCAAAACGAACGTATCGTAACAGATGGTACAGAAAAACGGGCCGGGTCGTGTTAATGTTGGGTCATTAACAGGGAAAACATATGTCAGGTGCTGGTAAATCATTTTGAGTTGGTACAGGAGGCGGGATGATGGCTGTTATGATGGGGTGTCAGGGCCGGGACAAGACCCCGACCATTATTGAAAAGAAATGCCCGAGATGCGGGCAGCTGATTGAACTGTTCTCCACCGATACGGAGGCGAAATGTGAAAATTGCGGCTTTGTTGTATACAATGATTCACTGAGCTGCGTGCAGTGGTGTTCCTATGCGAAGCAGTGCGTGGGCGAGGAAGCCTATGAGCAGCTGATGGCTGTTGCCAAAAAGCAGAAGGAAAGAAGAGAGAGCGAGAGCTCTGCCGAAAATACATAAAGTACAAGTGTAAAACAGCAAGTATTAGGCAAAATCTATAGGGCGAAACCTATATATAAGACAAAACATAATATAAGACAAAACATATAAGACAAAACTTATATGGCAGCATACAGGATGCATAATGTATAAGCGCAAGAGTATATTTGGAGGCATGAGAAGTGGTAAGGAAGATTGTTTGTATAGATGAAGAAAAATGTAACGGCTGCGGCCTGTGCGCGAAGGCGTGTCATGAGGGCGCAATTGAAATGCGGAATGGCAAAGCGCATCTGATCAGCGATACCTATTGTGACGGACTGGGTGACTGTCTTCCGGAATGTCCGGCTGGCGCCATCACCATTACTGAGAGAGAAGCGGAAGATTACGATAGAAAAGCGGTAGAGGAGAGAATGAAAATGCGACAGGAAGAAACAGAATTTCACGGATGTCCGGGAAGCAGAGTACGTGTTATGACACAGAATCAGGTTCAGGATGAGAAGGAGCCTTCATTGTCCGGAAATGGACAGCCCCGGCAGGAGGGAGAGGATCTGAATAAAGGACAGAAGAGTGCGCTGACGACATGGCCGGTGCAGCTTCGCCTTGTGCCTGTCGTTGCGCCGTTCTTTGACGGGGCAAAGCTGCTGATTGCTGCAGACTGTACTGCTTTTTCCTATGCACGGTTCCATGAGGATGTCATCCGCAATCATGTGGTTCTGGTCGGCTGTCCGAAGCTGGATCCTCTTGACTATACAGACAAGCTGCAGGCAATCATCGAGCGCAATAATATCAAGAGCGTGACAATCGTAAGGATGGAGGTCCCCTGCTGTGGCGGTCTTCAGTATGCCGCGGAAAATGCACTGAAGAACAGCGGAAAGTTCCTTCCCTGGAATGTGGTCACGATCGGAATTGATGGAAGAATTCTGGAGGATTGAGGATTCGGATTATTCAAAATACATGCTCGAATATTCATAGCATTAATCATAGAAGCCTTCATGAAACCATTGCGTAAGTACAATATTGTCGTAAGTATAACACTTTCGCAGTTTCAACGATTATACCCCGCCCGGGAGCATCATTTCTCTGGATGCACCGGCGGGGTATTTTGATGCGTTTATTCTTTTTTTATAGATTTTTCAGCACAAGTTTCATTTTCCCTTGACAATAGGCCCCTAAAATGTTAACCTCATCTAGCAAAGATGATACTAATCTAATTGAGATTAGTTCAAGCTAAGCACAGATAAGGCTGTTTATCCTTGCGCCCTATCGCAAAGCTTTGCCTGGAGCATCTTCGGCAAATGACATGATAGTCCTGTGAAAGCAGTAAGTACAGGAAGAGGTGAGAAAAAGTGCTTCCATTGACATTTACACCTGCAGGCGACTGGGTAGTCGTCAAGAAGGTGGGCGGCGCACCTGAAGTGAAGAAGCATCTGGAGGATCTGGGTTTTGTAGAAGGCGCTGAGATTCAGGTGGTTTCATCACATGGCGGAAATATGATTATCAAGCTGAAGGATACATCCCTTGCTATAGTCAAGGAGATGGCTTCCAGAATCATGGTTATGTCCGCTTGAACCGGGTCCTGGAAGGAAGCTTATTTTTCCAGGTGAATGCACTGGTGGGATTTCAGATTACCTGAAAGGCGGAAAAACTGCAGATCGGCGTCAGATCCCGGAACAGAAGCTTATTCTGAATCCCGGGTGAAACGATCAGGATAGATAAGGAGGACGAAATGAAGACACTAAGAGATGTCGGGGTCGGTGAGACCGCAAAAGTCGTGAAGATACACGGCGAGGGAAGAACCAGACGCAGAATTATGGACATGGGTATTACAAAGGGTACAGAGATCTATGTCCGCAAGGTAGCGCCGCTGGGAGACCCGGTCGAGGTTACAGTAAGAGGCTATGAGCTTTCTATCCGTAAGGCAGACGCAGATATTCTGGAAATGGCCTGAGGGCTGTGCAGGGTATTGCGTTTTTTTATGGATGATGGTTAGATCCAACATACATAGGTTAATATCGAAGCTCATATGTTTCATTCAGCTTACAACAGTTAACAACTGCTCGCACATGTTTGACGCAACGTATGACGGTTAGCAGGACGATATAGCTTATTATCATCTGCTGTGTTTTCGATTTTCAAAACAATTTTTATTTTTTATTTTTATTCTTACAGGAGGCAGTATATGGCAATCAGGATTGCATTGGCAGGAAACCCGAACTGTGGAAAGACAACCCTGTTCAATGATCTTACAGGCAGTACACAATACGTTGGTAACTGGCCGGGAGTAACCGTTGAGAAGAAGGAAGGAAAGTTAAGGGGGCATAAGGATGTCATCATCCAGGACCTTCCCGGTATTTATTCTCTTTCACCCTATTCACTGGAGGAGGTTGTTTCCAGAAACTATCTGGTAGAGGAAAAACCGGATGCAATTCTGGATATCATCGATGCCACCAATATTGAGAGAAACCTGTATCTGACGACACAGCTTCTGGAGATCGGCATCCCGACTGTCATTGCGCTGAATATGATGGACCTGGTCCGCAAGAACGGTGACAAGATCAATGTGAAGAAGCTTTCTGCAGAGCTTGGATGTGACATCGTTGAGATGAGTGCACTGAAGGGCGAGAACAGCGTGAAGGCGGCAGAGAAATGTGTAGAGGCTGCCCGCACCGGCAAGAAGGCTGTCATCCCGCAGATCTATACCGGCAATGTCAAGGAAGCACTTGATTCTATCAAGGAACTGGTACGCGGCAAGGTAGACGAGACAAATCTTCAGTGGTACGCGGTAAAGATCTTTGAGAGAGACTCCAAGGTTACCGAAAAGCTGAAGCTCGATGCATCCCTGCAGAAGCAGATCGAAGAAATTATCGCGAAAGTGGAAAAAGAAGAGGATGATGACGCAGAGTCCATCATCACCAACGCCAGATATTCCTACATCCAGGGCGTTGTTTCCAAAACCGTGGTAAAGGGAAGAGCAAAGGGAGAGCTTACAATTTCCGATAAGATCGATAAGGTTGTCACAAACCGCTGGGCAGCCATCCCGATTTTTGTAGGCATCATGTGGTTTATCTATGATATCGCCGTTGGATCACATCCGTGGTCGATCGGAACGGCTATGACGGACTGGGTTAACGACGTACTGTTTGGCACCTGGATTACGAATGGCGCCAATGCCGGATTGGCTGCATTACATTGTGCACCGTGGCTGCAGGGCCTGCTGGTAGACGGCATTATCGGCGGTGTCGGAACGGTGCTTGGATTCGTTCCGCAGATGGCAGTACTGTTCCTGTTTGTATCAATCCTTGAGGATTCCGGTTACATGTCAAGAATTGCCTTCATCATGGACCGTATCTTCCGCAGATTCGGACTGTCCGGAAAATCCTTCATCCCGATGCTGGTAGGTACCGGATGCGGTGTACCTGCAATCATGGCTTCCAGAACAATTGAGAATGAGAAGGACCGCCGGATGACCATCATGCTGGCAACATTCCTTCCCTGCGGTGCGAAGATGGAGATCGTTGCCATCATGTCCACAACGTTCTTCCCGGGCAATTCCCTGATTCCGACTTCTATGTACTTCCTTGGCATCGCCATTGTTATTATCTCCGGTATCTGCCTGAAGAAGGTCGGATACTTCGCCGGTGACCCGGCTCCCTTCGTTATGGAGCTTCCGGCATACCATGTTCCTTCTGTAAAGGGCGTCCTGATTCATGTGTGGGAGAGAGTAAAGGCCTATATGATCAAGGCCGGAACCATCATCTTCATTGCCTGCACAGCCCTCTGGTTCCTGATGAACTTCAGCGTCACAGGCTATACAGCAGACGTAGAGCAGTCCTTCCTGAGATATTTCGGAGAAGCAGTTGCAGTCATCTTCCGTCCGCTTGGCTTCGGTACCTGGAAGGCAGCAGTGGCAGCGGTTTCTGCAGAGCTGGCCAAGGAGCAGGCTCCTGCTACACTGGCACTTCTGGCACATGCAGCAAGCGATGGCGAGGTGGATGTGCAGAACGCAATCTTCACAATGTTCAATGGAAATGCGCTCGCAGGCCTTTCCTTCATGCTGTTCAATATATTTGACGCACCCTGCCTGGTTGCAATTGCTACCGGATTCCGTGAGCAGGGAACCAGAAAATGGGGATGGATCACCTTCGGTTATCAGATGGCAGTTGGCTATTGCCTGTCACTGATCGTCTACAACATCGGACTTCTGGTTACAGGCGGCGTATTTACAGCCGCAACGGTTGTAGCTATTCTGATGGTGGCCTTCGTGATCTGGGCACTCTTCCGCCGTCCGGCAAAGCGTTATGACCGGGTAGGCGCAGCGGCCTGAAGATTTCAGACCGATAAGCTGAAAAGAGCGATATCTTTATCAGTGAGTGAGAAAACCAATATCGATTGAAAAAATCAATATCTTTATTACGGGAGCTGTCTGAATCAGACAGCTCCTTTTGTCATTCCAGGAAATACATGGATAATGTTGCGATGACATTCCGGAATGATCCTGTTATTATATATATGAATGTGACGGATGGTGATTGGGTTGCGTCAGGTAATCGACAGGTTTTGATAGATAATAATCAGGTTCTGACAGCATGTGATTGGGTGAGAGGCGGGGCACTGGTTTTTCAGGTACTTTGTCCAGAGAAGGAGTGACGGATTTATGAGAAAGCTTCCAATCGGTATACAGTCTTTTGAGAGCCTTCGCGATGGAGGTTACATCTATGTTGATAAGACCAGGTATGTATGGGATCTTGTGAATACCGGCAAGAGCTATTTCCTCAGCCGGCCACGGCGCTTCGGGAAGAGTCTGTTTCTGTCAACGCTGGAGGCTTATTTTCAGGGACAGAAGGACCTTTTTCGTGGATTGGCAATTGAAGAATTGGAGAATGAACGGGGAAAGGATGCCTGGACGGCATACCCTGTAATCCCTTTTTATCTGTCAGGTGGTCAGTACAGGGAACCGGATGGGTTGAGGAATATGCTGTCCTCTGTTCTTGACACTGTAATTGCCAGATATGATCTGTCCGGGCGGTATGCTGTCAATGATCTCGATATAGTAGTGAAATTCCGAAGTACAATAGAAAAGCTCTATGATAAGACCGGTCATCCAGCTGTTGTTCTGGTGGATGAGTATGATAAACCTCTTCTTGAAACGATGATCGTAGACGAAAAACAGGAAGATTTGAATCGGCAATTATACAAGAGCTTTTTCTCTGTACTGAAGGATGAGGACAGATTTCTGAAGTTTGTTTTTTTCACTGGGGTGACGAAGTTCTCTAAGGTGTCTGTCTTCAGTGACCTGAACCAACTCAGGGATATCTCCCTCTCTGAAGAAACTGCTGGAATTTGTGGAATAACAGAGGAGGAGCTGGATAACAACTTTGTCCCCGAGATCCGATCCGTGGCAAATGAACAGCGCATGACAGAAGAAGAATGCCGTGAAAAACTTGAACAGACATATGACGGCTACCATTTTTCGCATAACGGGAGCAGAGTCTATAACCCCTTTAGTCTGCTCAATGCCTTTCAGGAAAGGGATTTCCGCTATTACTGGTTCGAAACTGGTACTCCGACATTTCTGATTCATAAGCTTATGCATTCCTGCATGACTGTTGAAAGACTGGATGATGGAGTTGAGGCAACAGAAAGCCAGCTGATGAATTACCGGGCAGAAAGTACGGATCCTGTTCCGCTGTTTTATCAGTCAGGATATCTCACCATTACTGGTTTTGATCGGGAATTTCGCATTTATGATCTGAGCTTTCCAAATGATGAGGTCCGATATGGCTTCATGGATTCTCTGGTTCCTTTCGTACTTGGTGTAGAGGACACGGAGAACCCGAACTTTGTCAGAGAGCTGGTTCTGTCCCTTCGGCAGGGAAATCTTGAACGGTTTTTTACCATCCTGCAGAGTCTGTTTGCGGGTATTCCCTACGCGGATCATGCAGGACGGACGTATGAATATGAGTGGCGCAATGAGATCTTTCTGATACTCCGGCTGCTGGGACAGAATGTCCATTGTGAAGTACAGACTGCGGAGGGCAGATGTGACTGTGTTCTGGAAACGAGGGATACGGTCTATATTTTCGAGTATAAACTTGATCAGCCGGCCAATGTGGCGCTAAAGCAGATTGTGGAAAAGGGCTATGGAGATTCCTATGCAGCTGAATCGAAGAAGATTATCCGTGTGGGTGTCAGCTTCTCATCGGAGAAAAGGAATATTGTAGAATGGAAGTCGGATTAATCTGACAAAATTCCGGTTATAGGGGTAGAAATGCGGAACGATCAAACGTACCTGACGTCTTTTGCATCTTTCTCTTTTGCATCTTTCATCGAGGAGGAAAACATATGACTGAAATCAGAAAACTCCCGATAGGGATTCAGAGTTTTGAAAAACTGAGAGATGATAACTATCTGTATGTAGATAAGACAAAGTATATCTGGGATTTGGTTAACCAAGGCGGAGTTTACTTCCTCTCCCGGCCCAGGAGATTCGGAAAGAGCCTGCTCCTGACAACCATGGAGGCTTACTTCAGGGGCAGAAAGAACCTCTTTAAGGGTCTGTATATTGAGAAAAAAGAAAATGAGAAGGCGGTGGATGCATGGCAAGAGCATCCGGTCATTAAGTTTTCACTGGCTGGTGGGGAATATCTAAGCCCTGACGGTTTATATAGCAAGCTCGACAGCATATTAAAAAACACTTCGCAAGAGTATGGAATAAGCTATGACGAGCAGATCCTGGGCACAACATTATCTGTCAGGTTTTCTAATCTCCTTGCCCTGCTGTGTAAAAAGACTGGCAGAAGAGTGGTTGTACTGGTGGATGAGTATGACAAGCCTTTGCTTGAGACCATGATCAAAAATCCTGATCAGGAAGAAAAAAACAGAGAGCTTTACAAAGGCTTCTTTGCAGTTTTAAAAGACCAGGATGAGTTCCTTGAGTTTGTCTTTTTTACAGGAGTGACGAAATTCACCAAGGTTTCGATTTTTTCAGATCTGAACCAGCTGACAGATATTTCACTTGACAGCAAATATGCCTGTATATGTGGTATTACTGAGGAAGAGCTCCTGGGGGGGTTTGGTCCTGAGATAGGCAGGCTGGCGAGGAAAAACAAAGAAACACAGGAAGAGTGTCAGAGGCATCTTGAAAAAATGTATGATGGTTATCATTTTGCATCGGATTCACCGGGAGTCTATAATCCATTCAGCCTTCTCAATGCATTAAGGGCGGAAAGATATGGGAGGTACTGGTTCAGTACAGGTACACCCACCATGCTCATTGAAAAGTTAGAGACATCCAGCATCAATCCGGAAGATCTGGACCGCGGAGTGGAAGCAACAGAGCAGATGATCGAAGACTATAGAGCGGAAAATCCTGATCCCATTCCCCTCTTCTACCAATCCGGTTATCTGACGATAAAGCATTATGATGACAGGTTCGCTACCTTTATTCTGGGTTATCCAAACGAGGAAGTTAAGTATGGCTTTCTGAATTCCCTTATTCCTGCTGTCCTGGGCTACAGGGATGAGGAACACCCGCTGACAATGAGAAATATGGTCCTGGATCTGGAGACGGGAGATGCGGACTCATTCCTTACAAGGCTTAAGTCACTTTTTGCAGGGATACCATATCCTGCCACAGAAAGTTTAAAATATGAGGAGTCCTGGCGAAACCAGATCTACCTGATTCTGACCCTCCTGGGAGCCTTCACCTCCTGCGAGGTCCAGACATCAGAAGGCAGATGTGATTGCGTGGCAGAGACATCAGATTACATATATATCTTTGAATTCAAGATGGACAAAAGCGCAGACGAGGCTCTCGCCCAGATCGATGACAGAGGCTACGGAATAAGGTATGAGGCAGATGGAAGGAAGCTCATGAAGATCGGGGTGGCATTTTCTTCAGAGGAGAGGACAGTAACTGGATGGAAGATAGCTTAGGCGACACAGGGCCGGTATTCTACAGGTAAAAAATCCGCATGAAAATCCGACATGGTATATGGGTTCACAAGTACCTGACATCCTGGAAATCTTGATAGCTGTTCATCGGGGATTCTTTTTGACATTACCGGGGAAGAACGCTTCGAGGTCCTGGGATCAGCAGACCGGTTAGGAAAACAGAGAGAAAGAGGCTGTGCAAATGACAATACAGGAAAAGTCCAGATACCCGACAAGACGCTGAAAGCCATTGGTCAGATGGCGGAGAAAAATCAATTGAGAAGAATGAGAATTACTGTAATAATCTGAAGGCAAAAAGTATGAAAAAAACAAAATTGATCTTATAAGTTCACTGCCTTTGCCGATAAGATTATTGTAAAGCAAATCAAGAGTCTTTACGGAACTTAACAACCAGCTGCTTCAAGCGGGAGCTCACGCCGCGAAGCATAGTCAGGACAGGGAAGTTCTGATGAACAACAACAAAGGAGATATACTATGGTTATTCAGCACAATATCAGCGCATTAAACAGCTACAGAAACATGTCTGTGAATCAGAACAACCTTTCCAAGAACCTTGAGAAGTTGTCCTCCGGTTACAAGATCAACCGTGCAGCAGATGATGCAGCAGGTCTCGCAATTTCCGAGTCCATGCGCAGCAAGATCAACGGACTGACACAGGCTGAGGCTAACGCAAAGGATGCCACCGGACTGATTCAGACAGAGGAAGGTGCGCTTACAGAGACCCACAGCATGCTGCAGAGAATGACAACACTGGCTACCCAGGCTGCCAATGGCACATACTCCACAACGTCTGAAGGCAAGGTCGCAAGAAGCTCTATTCAGGCTGAGATCGATGAGCTGTCTGAGGAAATCACAAGAATCGCTACAAGCACAAAGTATAACGGCTTGAATCCTCTGAACAATAGCAGCCAGATTACACTTCAGATCGGACCTACAAGTGGTGAGAAGCTTGTGATCAGTGGTATGAAAATGACTGCTTCAGCAATCGGTGTCAATGCACTGAGCATGACAACTTTTTCCAAGGCAAATGTGGCAATTACAAAGATCAAGGATGCCATCAACAAGGTATCAGGTTACAGAGCAAAGCTTGGTGCTAAGCAGAACCGTCTTGAGCACACCATCAACAACCTTCAGGTAACCAACGAGAACGTGACAGCAGCTGAGTCCCGTATCCGTGATACAGATATGGCAAAAGAGATTGCATCCTACACAAAGAACAACGTTCTAAAGCAGGCTGCACAGTCCATGCTGGCACAGGCTAACCAGTCTCCGCAGGGTGTTCTGTCTCTGCTTCAGTAATCTTTATCTGTCAGCAGTATGAACAACGATATTTAAAGCTGACCCCCATGGGAATTCCGTGGGGGTCTTTTTAACAGCTGTTGTTATGCATTTTTGAATGCAAGATGGTATTTGAAGGGACCTTCAGGGAACGGGCATGAAGATACTGTATATCTACATAGAAGATTACCTGTGTAATTCCGATATGATCCGGGCGTTTAAACGCTTTGCGTATGGAGGGAGAAGAACAGAGGTTGTCAGATTTCCCTTTACGGTGTCGGGAAAGTGGCATGATGCGGCGCTGCAGGATTCGCTTGAGAAAGCTATTGAGCAGGAGATCCCCGGAATGGTCTTTTCATTCAATTATTTCCCGATTGTGTCGGATGCCTGTGAGAGAAAGGGTGTCCGGTATGTCTCCTGGCTCTATGACAATCCGCAGGTTTCCATTTATTCCTGCACACTGATCAATAAGTGCAACAGCGTCTTTGTGTTTGATCATGGCATTTACGAAGAGTTCGCCGGGCAAGGCTTTAAGAACGTCCATTATCTTCCCATGGCAGCGGATACAGAGCGCCTGGATGCTATGAAGCCCGGGGCAAGAGAGATGGAGAAATTTGGCGCAGATGTTTCCTTTGTCGGATCGCTTTATACAGAAGAGCATAACCTCTATGACCGTATGGCCCCAAAACTGGATCCGTACACGAGGGGATACCTTGAGGGCATTATGCGGGCTCAGCTTCAGGTGCAGGGGGGCAATTTTGTCCGGGA
>JAJGAH010000023.1 GCA_020844525.1 Eubacterium sp. | reverse complement strand
TCGGACCATCTGCTGCTGCGAACCGGAGCTTATCCTGATCATTAGCCAAGAAAGCCTTTTTAGCTTCAACAGCACCCAGTGTTGACTTGATATAGCCATGAGGAATAAACTCAATCAGATGACCAAGATGCCAAGCTTCGCTACCAAAGATAAACCAAGGGGTGACATCGGGTTCCTTCTCTTTGATGGTCTCAAGCATGGTTTCAAAGTCAGTCCATTCTGTCGGAAACTCGGTATAACCAGCTTTGCTTAAAATATCTTTGTTGTAAAAGAAACCTGCCGTTGTCATGTTCGTGCAGATACGATAGACTTTTCCGGAATTTACATCTGTACAAGCAGTTTTCATATCAGGAGACATACGATCCCAGAACTCATTCAAATCCGAAATGTCCATATACTTGCCTTCATCGACATAACCTTGTTCATATGTAGTCATAATATCCGGTACTTCGTTGGAAGCAAATTTTATTTTAATAACGTTACTGGCATCTTTTTGATATTCTTGCTCAACAACAATATGGTCCTGAGATGCATTGAAATCATCAATGATCTCATTCATCACATCAACTGTTTCGATTTTACCGGTAAAAAATTTGAGGTTCACTTTTTTACCGGAAGTTTCAGTGTTTTCTGCTGTAGAAGCAGTATTTGCTATGTTAGAATCTGCACTGCTAGAATCCTTACTACTAGTTGCACCGCCACAACCAGCTAATGTGCCACTGATCATTGCCACCACCATCGTCATCGCAGCAATCTTACGAAATTTCATAGTCTTCCTCCCTCGTACTTGATTTGAATTTAAAATTGATCAGTTTGAAATTCGGAAATCATCTTGAAGCGCGCCTCCCTTATGTCATTATTGTAGCGCGGAGTTGTGTTTGTAATAAATACCCAAATTTTTAGATGAAGGTTTCAGTTTTTTGGGGGTTTAGCTGATTTATTGCACATTATACCCTCATAAGTATATAATTATCTTTAAAGGAGAGTGCTAAAATTGATCAAATTGACTATTAATCCATTAAAAAAATCATTTAAAACCAGGTTGCTTCTTGCTATCAGTATAGTAAATCTTGCTGTTATTTTGGCAATAACTTACCTTACATACCGCTGGAACGCCCGACAACTTCAAGAGCAGACGATTGCTCAAACCCAGCAAACCATAGAGCAAGCCGGAACAAATGTCAGTACTTACATGGATGAGCTGTATCGTCTTACACTTACTCCTTATTATAATGATGAAGTTCTTACTCAATTGGAGTATCCACCGACGAATACCAGCAACACACTATATTCCAAACGAATCGTGGAAAGTTTTCTTTCCTCGGTTATGACTCTTCCTCGGAGTGAAGTCCTCCGCGTATACATTGCAAACGATAATTCTCTATACAGTTATACGCGTACTCCTAATGATATGCCGGATCTTGCTACTTACACAGAAAGTTCCTGGTATAAAGAGGCAAAAAAAACCACCAAACCCTTGTTTGTTGAACCACAATTGGAAAAAGTATACGGTGAAAAGCCAACTGCTGTTTTTTCAGTTGTTCGCCAGCTCAGAAGTAAGAATGACAATAATAAAACTATCGGAGTTGTAAAAGTCGATGCAGATTACTCTGGTATCAGTAAAATATGCAATAAAATCAATTTAAATGCAGGTGGACTGCTATTGATTATGAATTCCAGAAATCAAGTGCTTTATCGCTCTGCCCCTATTCCAAGCGGTTTAGAGGAAGCAATGGTAGACGGAGATAAATTCAGACAATCTGGGATTATTGTATTGAATAACCAAAAGTACTTGGTAAATGTACTTTCGCTCTCTAATTACAGCATAAACATCGTGGCATTACACTCTTACCACACTTTGATGGCTCCGCTGCGCTCCAATCTTATGAAGACTGTTGCACTAGCGATATTTTGTATCATGCTTGCTGACCTTGGGTTTCACATCATCATTAAAAAATTCACACAACAATTGTTTGAGATTGTTGGACTCATGCAACACGTTGAAGATGGCGATTTGACCGTAAAGGCTCACGTCACTACGAACGATGAAGTTGGTTACTTAGCCAAGTCATTCAACCAAATGACTGAGGCATTACAAAATGTCATTAAACGAAATGCGCTCTTGGCAAAAGAAATCTATCAGGCACAGTATTTAGCAAAAGAAGCACAGTACAATTCTTTGTGTAGCCAAATTCGTCCGCATTTTCTTTATAACACTCTGAATACAATCAGTCTTCTTATTAAATGCGAAGAGTATGATACCGCAATTATTGCTATAGAAACTTTCTCCTCGTTTTTAGGCGGAGTTATGAATGTTTCTAAAGATATTTCACTGCAAAAAGAAATTGAAATTTGTCAGGCGTATTTAAAACTCGTACAACTACGTTATCAGGATCGACTTCAATATGACATATTTATTGCTTCTAATCTATACAATGAACAGATCCCGTCACTAACCATACAACCTTTGATTGAAAACGCTATTAAATACGCTTGCGAACAAAATCGTGGGCAAACTGTAATTCATATAGCTTCCTGTATAAATCATGACCATTATTCTATCCAAGTATCTGATAATGGTCCTGGTATAAATGCAGAAACCCTGAAACTCTTGCGCCAACGCATCAATGTCCCTATCCACGACGAATCTGAAACAGCTCATATAGGCAACATTGGCTTAGTTAATATTGCCAAACGACTTCGGCTGAAATATGGGGACTCTGCATCTCTGGATATTCTTTCCTCTGACAATGGTACAACAGTTTCTATAAGCCTTCCGATCATAAAGAATGAGGTATCCTAATGAATCATATCCTTGTTGTTGATGATGAGCCTCTTATGCGTATGTGGCTCTCAAAAAGCATTCCTAAACATTCATCTTGTTTCGATGTTCCTCACACGGCGCGGGATGGAATCGAAGCAATGGAATATCTTAAACAAGCTTCTTACGATGTTGTTATTACTGACATCAAGATGCCTGGTATGGATGGATTAAGTCTAGCCAAGTTCATATATGAGAATTACCCGGAAACAATTGTAATAATTATTTCCGGTTTCGATGATTTTTCTTATGCAAGAAAAGCTATTCAATATGGGGTAAAGGACTATCTGTTAAAACCCCTGGTAGATGATGATCTTATTAAACTGCTAGATGATATTAAAGAACGCCTACAAAAATATATGCCTATGTTACTTGCCAACCCAACCGCAGAGGAACGTACCAATCCTCGTGCAATGTTATTTCGTGCAATATTGGAAGATGACAGCGATGGAATATATCAAGGTTATAAAATATTCTCTAATACAGATACTACACCCATGCTTCCATATGCCTGTGTTCTGCTGGGCGCTATGCTGCCTATTGCCCGTGATAACGCTGTTCTTCCCACGGAGGCACACTCTCGCAATTATCAATTAAATCTCACCATTGCTTCTTTATGCAAGAAATACAACTGGACTTCCTTTTTGGGAAACAATGGTGATACCTATATTGTAGCGGAAGGAGAAAGTAAGGAGATCCTTATTGAAAATCTCCATGAATTTCAAAAAACTTTTTCCTCCTCTTTCAACTTTGCAAAGGACACAAATTTATTTGCTGGACGCATTGTCGATGACAGTATGGATTTATCCTTTTCCCTTTCAAGTATTGCTAATTTGCGTTCATTACCACTCTTTGCTTCGAACGACTTGTATTCCTACACCTTATTAGATAAATATCAGCAACAACTTATTGAATTTGAAAAAAGAAATAAGAGGATTCTTTCTGACTTTGCCGATTCAAACGATACCACTCTACGGATAGATATAGATCAGTTATGCAATCTGGTTCCCCACAAGAATTCCTCCACACTTTGGGAAATTGGATGCTATATGATTCAGAGTATTACCGATCGTTTTCTTATTGAGGACGAACTCTTGACATCTGCATGGAAAGAGCTGACACATTTCTGTATTGCTTGCAGTGGATCTATTTCTGATGATGACTTTTTCCATGATATATATATATCTGTTTTTTCCCTCATGGGGAAAGAACAGGCGATTACACAGGATACGATGCCCGTCATAAAAATGGCAAAAGAGTATATTACCAAACATTTTTGTGAAAGCATCTCATTGTCCGAAGTGGCTGATTACTGTAACGTAAACAGTAGCTATTTAAGTAATCTTTTTCATAAGAAATTAGGAATCTCATATAGCAAGTACCTTATGCAAATCCGAATGGAACACGCCGCAGCTTACTTAAAAGATTTCCCTGAAACAAAAATATATGAAATCGGAGAGAAACTAGGATTCGTATCTACAAAGCATTTTATTTCTGTTTTCAAAAAGTACTATGGTGTATCACCAACCACATATCAAAAAGAACACTGTATTAACCATAGTGTATAGAATTACTATTATAATAATCCATTTAATAGCAATGGCATATGATCAACTCCAACCACACAAGTAAAATATTCGTCACAAGTATCGAATCAGTCGGTGATTCTGACTTTTCGAAATTGCAATATGTTTTTCTGACAGAAAAGGTAATATATATGGGATATTGGGAGAATGGCATACTTGGTCTTGTCACCGGCGATGCACTTGGTGTGCCGGTAGAATTTATGTCCAGGGAAGAAATAAAGATGAACCCTGTCAGGGATATAATGGGATTTGGGACCTACGACGTTCCTGCAGGAAGCTGGTCAGATGACAGCAGCATGACACTTGCAGAACTTGCCAGCCTCGTAGAATCAAAAAAATCAGAAAGCGAAAAAAGTACTGAAAACGAAGAGAGTGCTGACCTTTCAGGTTCGGAATCACTTATAGACTTGAACGATATCATGAGACGGTTTGCTGCCTGGCTTGATCACGGAGAATACACGCCACAGGGCGAAGCGTTTGATATGGGAAATACCTGCTCCACTGCCATTGCACGCTTCAAAGAAGGAAAAGATGTACAGTCCTGCGGAAGCACCGGTGAGAATTCCAATGGCAACGGCTCTCTTATGCGTATCCTGCCTGTTTGCATTTATCTCTGGGAAAAGCAGGAAACTTTAAATCTCACAGACGAAGAAGCAGTAAACTGGGTTCATCGGATATCGGCGCTTACTCATGCGCATATTCGCTCTAAGATTGCTTGCGGCATCTATTATTTCTGTGTTCGTGAGATTCTGAACTATAAACAAAGTAAACCAAAGATCGGCATTTCTTTTATGGATCTTCTTCAGACAGGCGTACGTAAGGCATTTAGCTTCTACTCCAGTCGGGACAATTTTCCTTCTAAGGAACTTTACTACTACAACAGACTTCGGAATCTTCAATCCCTGGCAGATGCTGATGTATCAACCATTTTCAGCTCCGGATATGTGGTTCATACCATAACCGCTGCATTCTGGTGTCTCATAACAACAACCAGCTACCGCGAATGTGTACTGAAAGCTGTTAATCTCGGAAACGACACAGATACCACCGCTGCTGTAGCAGGAGGGTTGGCAGGCTTGTATTATGGTGAAAAACAAATTCCAGGTGAATGGCTCTCCAGAATTATTCGAATAGATTGGATCGGGAGCCTCTGTCGGCAATTATGTTAAACTACCAGATGACAATCTTAAACCTAAGCATTAAAATACGAATAAGGAATATTTAATATATTGATCGGAAGGAGGAATATATATGCCACTTTCGCTACAAAACATATTAGAAAGTTACGTTGACGAGCTTAAGAAGATTTATGGGAATGCATTAAAATACGTCATTCTATTTGGGTCTTATGCAAGAGGAGACTATAACCAGGATTCTGATATCGACATCATGATCCTTGCAGAAGGAACTGACATTGATCTAAAGCAATATCAAAGCAAACTTGCTGCAATTACTTTTGATTACAACCTTGATCATGATCTTGAAATCAACCCGGTTGTTGTCAGTATAAATACTTTCAATAAATGGTTACATGTATATCCTTTTTATCAAAATATCGATAAGGAAGGAGTAAAGTTATATGCCGCCTGAATTTTATAAAAAGAGTGATTTGGTGAAATACCGGATAAAAACGGCGGAAGAGGATATCCATTCAGCTGAAGTCCTGTTATCTGTTAAAGAATATAAGGCTGCAAATAACCGTGCTTATTACAGCATATTTCATTCAATTTCGGCCATTCATGCGATGGATGGAGTCTCTTATAAAAGACATAAAGATGCCATTGCCAATTTTAATAAATCATACGTAAAGACGGAAATATTTCCCAGAGAACTGGGGCACCGGATTGCTGAAGCTTCACTTATACGGCATGCAAGTGATTACAATGATTTTTATATTGCAACAAAAGATGAAGCTTCACAGCAGATTCAGACAGCAAAAGATCTCTTGACTCTAGTCAAACAGTACTGTGAACAAAAGGATTTTGGTGATAATATCTAAAAAACATTTTCCACTCAGTGCGTGGAAAATTGCATGAAGGTTTTTATGGAATCATTCTACCAGAACATTCTGAACAATGTCATAATTTCCGCAGACCAATAGAAGAATATTTTTTCCACCTGCAAGAATTTGTAGCAGAAACAGGAAGTCTCACATGAGGCTCCCTTTTCTGCTATATTCTATTTTTTTACAGATGTGTGCGTTTTCCAGCTCTTCTGCGCAAAATCAGAATACCAGCTGTCCCTGCAAGAGTTGCAGCTATGATATAAAACAGATATACACCCCTGCCTCCTGCATGGAGATGTGTGAAGAACTGCGTCATGATACTCTGTTTCTCATCATTGATGTCACTGTGTGTCGCTACCGTATTTTCATTTTCTCCGTTCGCAACTTTCAGATCTTCAAATGCTACAATCATAGAACCCGGAGCATAATTGCTGTCAAACCGGATCGTTACATTCTGTGTTTCAGATGCTTCGGATGCTGTGAACACAGTTCTGCCGGTCACCTGTCCGTATCTGACAGATCCGTTTTCATCCAGATAATTACCGATCACAGGTCTTGACGGGTTATCAGAATCCTCAGCATTATCCTCATTGTTGGATCCGTCTGTGCGCAGGGTCTGCTTTGCCCATAGCTTTGCTTCCAGAATATACTGCTGTCCCGGAATCAGGTTGTGGCACTCTACCTTATCAACGAAGGTGGTGTAATCAGCCGGATCTGCTCCGCCTGTTGTTGTACCGGACCCGGTATCATCTGTTCTGGACTTTGCACCATCCGTATACGTTCCTGAGCCATTACTGTATTGAACCTGGTTCTTATCAGATCCGCTCATCCTGACAGACCGCTCATTGATACCTGTTATGTCGTTCTGATACAGCGTTGTATGGATCTCCGGAAAGTGCAGGGTCTGGTCTGTATCATTCAGGTCCTTATGCTCCGCAATCAGGACACCTGTTCCGTCAGCAGATCTTACATACAGCTCCTCATAGATCACAATATCTTTATTGGAAAGAAACACAGCGTTCCAATGCGCAAAATGGACATCTACAAACCCATCCTTAGCCTCAGGCTTAAACCAGTCTGTCTCGGCCCGCACCTCTGTTCCATCCGGCTGTACATAGGGTTTTCCTGTGGACTTGTCAATTACCACACCCCTGATCTGATAATAAAGCGGTTCTTTGTCCTGTACTACGGCTTCATTCCCATCTTCCCTCAGAATCTTATTCTGATTATCTGCTGTCATGCGAAGGTTCTTATAAGTAACTTTATCTGCGATGGAAATATCTGCTCCAACCGTTCCAACAAAGCTCCCTGAATTATCGTCTGTCACTGTGGTATGGATAGACGGATAGCTGACTGTTTCATTCTTATCGGTGCAGCTGTCTGCCTGAACAGTTTCAGAATGGTATCCGGTTTCTGTCCCTGCCCAGCCGGATGCCGCGCTTTCTCCATAATCATGTGCTGTGTCATCCGCCACCTCCCCTGTGGCCGACAGCAAAACAACCAGATCACGGCCCGCATACTGCTGCGGATTGCTGATCGTAAAATCAATACTTGTTACACCATCTCCGTACTCCCACCTGGAAGGACTGCAGGCCGTGTCTGGATAATAGCTGTACCATCCCGGCTCATACTGCTGTTTTCCATCTGCATCTGTGTAATAATACCCTGAGTTCCAGGAAAGATATGTGTATTTTCTCTCTTGCGTTGTGGTAACAGTCCAATGCCCGGCTTGGTCCGCACGGGTCAGCGTCTTTGTATTGGAAGCCACAATACTTCCAGTTGTAGGGTCTACAACCTTTCCGGTAATTCTGACAGGCTTGTCCGCTTTGAACCCGGCGAAAGATACTGTATCCCGGATGACCGTACTCTTTACGGTTGATCCGGCCTGCACATTTGTTGTACTGTCCACTGCTGCAGTCTTTAATCCGGCATGCAGCTCCTCCTTTGGCGGAGTATGGTTATCAATTTTCAGATTGGGAACAGAGCCTGTCAGCGTTGCCTGATCCGGTCCGCCGTCTGCATCGACTGCAACAGCTGTCCGTTTTTCTGCATCATCCGAAGCCGGGACCATTCTGACGACCTTGTAATACCATGAACTGCCTTTCTGCACACCGGATGCTGCCTTAATCTCACGGACGGCAATCACATAATATCTGTTGACTCTGATCCAGTCATCCAGACTGTTATAAGTCATACTTACCCCACTGACATCCATGCTGTATATCTTTCCCGGATGAATCACATTTGAAGAACCATCCGTGCTCTTCCAGTTCGTCCAGGACCCCCTGCTGACATCATAGGATGCAGGCCTGTCTTTACCAAAATTGCAGATTTTCACTTCAAATGAGAAGTCGCTGTTCCTGTAGGTCCCGTAGTCACTTACCTGATTGCCATCCACAGTTTTGTCGATCCGGATGCGGAGTTCACCCTGAAATTTTTCATATGGCTTGTCACTGGTCACAAGCAGATATGGTTTTGCCTTGTCCGTGTATCTGATCAGATCACTGGCCTTTATGGAATGCCAGCTGCTGTCAATCTGATACTTTCCGCTGCTCGGCGCTGCGTATTCCTGATAATAATATGTGTGCCCGGGCTCCAGCTCGACAATATTGGAATATCCGTCGCTGCCGATGGTAAAGCTCTGTCCGGTTCCTCTTCCGCCCTTGTCCTTTCCGGGACCATCATACCAGATCTGGTACTTTGCACCCGCAGTGCTTCCGGCCCCGCCCGCCTCTGTTTTATGGATACGGATATAGACCGGGTGCAGCTTCACCTCAAAAATTGCAACGTCCTGCTTATTGCCTCCGTTCATCCGTCTTGCATACACAATTGTTGCGTTGTCCTTATAAAGGTCCGCATAGGCAATGGCATTCTTCTGCGCTGAAGACAGCTTACTGTATGCGAGTGACCCCAGGATATAGTAAACACATGCCTGGGCGTCCCTGTACCTGTCTGCATGGGTAGAATTATGCGCATATGCATAGTCTCTTGCCAGAGCCATGCGCTTTACTTCATCCGCTGTGATCTGATGATTATTCGTCTTTGTAACCATGGACCATGCACCTACCAGGTCCGTTGTTTTCTGCCAGCTTGTATGGAAAATCTGACCCTCTTCAATACAGAATGCATCGTCGTGAGGTTTTCCGTAAAACTCTGTGCCGGTATTTGTCATCAGGGAATACGCCGTTGAGACATTCAGCATCCCGGACTGTATACCTCCAAAATTAAAAAGTCCCTGTCCTCCGGTTCCATTTACAAATGCCACCTCTTTATCTGTTTCCCCATAACCATACGAATGGTTTACACTCTGGCATGCTACCGGTGAAAGATCCGCAGCTGCTGCCGTCAGTTCTGCAGATCCTGGATCAGTATCTGTCATTTTCCATGGTACGCTTGTGTCAAAGTCCCTGGATGCCAGAAACCATATGCCGTTTACATCAATAATCTTTCCCTGTCCTGTTTCCTTGATGACTTTTACAGAAACGGAATCATTATTTTCTGGTTTCGGGTCTGGACCATCTCCGGACCGATCTTCTCCACTGCTTTTACTTTCATCCAGGGCAGAAGTAAAAACGGTTCCCTTTTTTGAAAAGCTTCCCGTTCTGCTGTAGATGCCTGATAATCTCGCCGCTGCTTCAGAAGTAGATCCGGATACGACGTAATAATCTACGGTACTGCCATAGTTTGTCTTTCCCGTTCTCTTATCCTCTTCATTTACAGCTCCTGCAATAACTGCTTCATCAATGCCGCCCGGGATATTATATTTCGCATCCCTGCCATCATTTCCCGCAGCTCCGATCACGGTAATGCCAGAAACTACAGCCTCTTTAATCACCTTCTCCAGAGCAGATGCTTCAGCTGTCCTTAGTCCTGACATCGAAAGGTTGATAATGCTTACCTTCTTCTCCATCGCATATTTTATTGCCGCGTATACTGACGATGGTGTTCCGTTTCCATTCTTATCCAGTGCCTTGATGGAAAGAATTCGGGCATCCGGATTCTCTGATGTAATGTACTGCAGCATCCGTGTTCCATGTCCGTTATCATCAGACGCATCATCTCCGAGCATGGAAACAGATTCTATGATATGCTTATCGTCCGATGCTCCGGTATCAATCAAAGCGATAACATCTTTTCTACTGAAATCTGCATCTTCTGCTGTATCAGAATCTGCCGCAGCTTCAGAATCTGCTGATGCATCAGATAATTCAGACAAAGGATTATTATCCTCTGTGAAGGCATTCTGCTCCTTTACATTTGTAATATTGTCCCCATCTCCGGTATGCTCTGTATCCTTGCTATCTCTGATATTATTCTCATCCGCGCCTGTGTTTCCCTGACTTACATGTGATGTTACAGCCTCTGACGCTGCCCTTATGGACGCAGAATCCGGCTCTGCACAGTCTGCACGTTTTACATAATACCGATACGCACTCTCTGTCTCTTCCGTCGTATCAAACTGCAGAATATAGCTGCCCTCATAATCAGAAAGCACCTTGTCGGTACTTCGGATCACAGAGTCGCCTGATGTAAGTACCAGTAACCTGCAGGAGGAAAAATCCGGTTCTGATGCTTCATCTGTCAAATTGGAATATACACTGCCTGAAGAACTGTCACTGCTTTCTATACTGTTATTTCTTTCTGTGCTCTGTGCGTTTTCGGCCTGCCTGCCGTTCTGACCGCCTGATATCTGTGTATCCGCTGAAGCCCGGACCATGCACGCACCCGGCGCAAGCGCCATGCTGGATGTCAGCAGCAGACCCATCACGGTTCTTCTGAGCCTTCTGATCTTATTTTCCATCTGCTCCTCCTTTTCTTTTTCTTGAAACTGCCAGAAGCAAAAAAACAGAAACCGCTATGCCTGCAGCAGCGATCAGATATTTCCTGATCTGATCACCTGTCTGCACATTGGGGTTTCTGTCTCTTGCATTAATGAATTCTGTTCTTGCAGCATCCTTCCTGCTGATATTTCCGCTGGAATGTTCTGCTGATGTCTGGTATCCATCCTGGTCTGCTTCTTCTTCCTTCACAAGATAAGAAGCTCCGGATGGAATATCCATGATCCGTACCTGCTCACCGGGCCTGATACTGACCATCCCTCCACTCTTTACTGTTCCGGATGTTCCATTTGAATTTTCGTACCGGTATGTAAGTTCTTCCGGATCGAGATAAACCTTTCTTTTCACTCCCGGTCTGGCTGATTCAGTAGTTTTATCGTTGTCTGCGCTCATGATCTTTATGGTGAAATGAAAGGCCCGGTTCTTTTCTGCAGCGTTTCCTTTTACTGTTTTGGAAATCAGCAGATCTCCGGCGGGAATCGCCTTCGGCCTGATCAGGACGTCATAATTCCACCCCTGCTTCCCGTTTTTCTCTGTCACTGCCATCTCAGGAATACTGACAAGTGCCGGTACACTGGCATAGTAATGGTCTGCAGGCTTTGTCTCTACAAGCAGATATGCTGCCGGTTCTATCTGTTCGATCTTCAGCATGCCGCTGCTGTCTGTAACGCCGGTATAGACCCTTCCCGGTGTGGTTTTCTTCTCTTCATCCGATAAATTGACAAAGTCTTTATCCCTGTATGCCATCTGCATGATATCCCGGAATTTTTCCGGGTCCGTATCTACCGTGATCCTGGTATACAGATCAGCAACAGGATTTCCGTTCACATCTTCCCGGATCGTAAGCCCCGGTATGATAGACCGGTATCCGGTTCCGGGTCCTTCATCATCAGCTGACATGCTTGTAATATCTGCCAGTTTGTACAGCGTAAAAGCAGCTCCTGCTACAGGATCATCTCCGTCTGTTCCGACCCTGTATTCAATCGTGAGCGTTCCCTGTTTTCCATCTGTGAAAACTGAATGATACGCTCCGTCTTCAGGATCATAGGATTCTTTTTTTCCTGAATCCTCCGCATTGACAGATGCTGTACTTACGGCTATATCTTCTGCACTGATCGGCGCTGTACCTACGGCTTCATCTTTTGCACTGATTGATGCTGTACTTACGACTATATCTTTTGCACTGATTGACGCTGTACCCACAGCTTCTGCCGGATCAAAGTGTACTGTGCTCCCCCGGATACTTTCAGATGCAGATGCCGGAACTGCCGACAGTCCAAGAGCCAGCAGACCCGCCATGATCGTGATTATCTTTTTTCTCATACTGCCTCCTTTGAAAAGACCTCCCACCTGCGTTTGATATGCTACCCCCAAGTAGGACATTGAAATATAAAACCTACTTGGGGGTATTTCTATGTCCAGAAAAAGTAAGATTGAGCCTGCCGAAAAGGTAA
>JAJGAH010000022.1 GCA_020844525.1 Eubacterium sp. | reverse complement strand
CTGATATTTTCCAGCTTTGTCCACTGTGACGGCTTTAATACATACATCATGTCGATGACACGATTGAGTGCGTAATCTCCCTTGCCATATACACGGATTTTGTTATCTGCCACAAAGGTCGTGAGAATATCCTGATAACCACTGACCTGGGTAACCTTATACGCAAGGTCATGGAAAATATTAGCAACCTTGCTGACATAGCCAGGGATATAAAGAATAACCTGATACAGTCCGAACAGAATCGGCATCTGAATCAGAAGAGGCAGGCAGCTTCCTGTCGGTGATACTCCGTATTTTCCATACAGAGCCATCGTCTCCTCCTGCATCTTCTGCTGGGAGGCAGCGTCCGTTTTTCCCTGGTATTTTTTCTGTAATTTCAGGAGCTCCGGCTGAATGGCATTCATAACCTTGGAGCTCTTCTGCTGCTTGATCTGTACAGGAGTCAGACAAAGATAGATGATAATGGTAAAGAATATAATACAAAGACCGATATTCGGTATGCCGATTTTATCAAGCACAAAGTAGATCCCATTCATGAGCCATCCAAGAAGCTGTGCGATATATTTAATCAGCGGCATACTTGACTTACTTAATAGAAGTTCCAAATTTTATTCCTCCCGGAATTCTTCTGATCTTTTCTCTTACGGTACCGGGTCAATTCCTCCATGTGAAAAAGGATTGCATCGGAGGATTCTCCAGGATGCCAGCAAACCTCCTTTGACTGCACCATATTTCTCGATGGCTTCTACAGCATATTGAGAACAGGATGGAATGTATGGACACCTGATTCCGCCCTTTAATGGTGACAGATACTTCTGATAAAGCCGAATCCCCTGTATCATGACATACTTTGGTTTCAGATTCTGTTTCATACCTTCTGCTCCAGTATATGGTGCCGTCTGCCCAGCTGATACAAAGCGTCCGCAATCTCCTTCTGCGAACAGTTCTTTGCAGCTATTCTGCAGATTACAACCACATCAAAGCCCTTGGAAAAATACTCTTCACCCAGCCTGTAGGATTCTCTGACAAGTCTGCAAAGATGATGGCGCACAACACTGTTGCCGACCTTCTTGCTGACAGAGATGCCTATTCTGTTCTTTTCCAGATGGTTTTCGAGTTTATACATGACAAGATATTTATTTGCGATGGATGTTCCCTGTCGGTAAACCCTCTGAAAATCTGCGTTTTTCTTCAGACTCTCTGAAAACTTCATTTGTATTCCTTTTCAAAAGAAAAGACCACAGATTGAACTGCGGTCTTCGGTCTGCCTTCATCTATGCTTATGCTAATACTTTTCTGCCTTTTGCACGTCTTGCAGCTAAAACTTTTCTTCCGCCCTTTGTTGACATTCTGGCACGGAATCCATGTACTCTCTTATCAACCTTTTTCGGCTGCCATGTCATTTTACTCATAATCAGGTTCCTCCTTAGATCTTTCTCAACATACCGCTCCCAATATATGCGGCGAGACAATTTTTCATTCTTCCGGATCCGTCAATCATACAGGTCAGATCCGTGCAGTCACATATCTCTTTCCAGAGAACATCTATTTGATTATATGCACTGTAAAGCGGCGCGTCAAGAATATTTTCTTATATTCTGCACCAGAATTTTCCCTGATTTATCAGCCTTTTTTATGTCATCCACATTGGTTTACGTAAGTTATCAACAAAAATGTGGATAACTTGTTGATAACTCACAAAAATAGGGTTCATAATTTTGTAATTTTTTTGTAAAATGTTTGTTTTTTGGCTTTTTTAAAGGCGTCTATAAGTTGATATCCGTTTGTGCACAAATCCACAAGTACGGCAAGTAATCCACACTGCAGATCAAACAGTTGTTCTCATGTTGATAAATTTTATGTTTTAGTTTAATATAAAAGAGGTGTTTTGTCTTCATTTTTATATATTTTATACGCAAATAATATATAAATAAATGATAGAAATATTTTAACGACAACAGAGGAAAAAATGAGCATTATTGAAGAAAAATGGGATCAGATTCTGGAACGTGTAAAAGAAGAGCATGAGCTCGGAGAAGTTTCTTTTAAGACCTGGATCAAACCCCTGAAGGTGTATAAGGTTGATGGTCACGATGTCACCATTCTTGTTCCCTCAGAGCAGGTTGGTCTGGACTATGTATCAAAGAAATACAAGCTTCCGATCAAAGCCGCGATCGGTGAAATTACCGGAATGGACTGCGAGATCTATTTCATTCTCCCACAGGATGTAAAGAAGGAAAGCAAGGAAAAGCAGGAAAAAAATGAATCCATTCTTGCAGGTCTGAACCCGAAATATACATTTGATACCTTTGTTGTCGGTAAGAACAATCAGTTTGCCCATGCAGCTTCTCTTGCTGTTGCCGAATCTCCGGGTACCGTATATAATCCGCTGTTTTTATATGGAGGCGTGGGACTTGGCAAAACCCATCTGATGAATTCCATTGCACATTTCATCCTGGAAAACAATCCTTCCATGAAAATTGTGTATGTAACCAGTGAAGAATTCACAAATGAGGTCATCGAGGCAATCCGTGCCGGAAGCAGTACAGCGCTTACCAAGTTCCGTGAAAAATACAGAAATGTGGATGTTCTTCTGATCGATGATATCCAGTTTATTATCGGCAAGGAATCAACACAGGAAGAATTCTTCCATACATTTAATGCACTGCATTCTGCAGGAAAGCAGATTATTATTTCATCGGATCGTCCCCCGAAAGATATGGACGTTCTTGAGGAACGAATCCGTTCTCGTTTCGAATGGGGTCTGATGGCGGATATTCAAAGCCCGGATTACGAAACCAGAATGGCTATTCTCCGCAAGAAGCAGGAACTTGACGGCTCCAACGTAAGCAACGAGGTTCTGGAGTACATTGCCTCCAATGTCAAGGCAAATATCCGGGAACTCGAGGGATCCCTGAACAAGGTCATTGCCATGGCAAACCTGGAACAAAAGGAAATCAATCTGGAACTGGCACAGAATGTTCTCAAGGATATTATCTCTCCAAATGAAAAGAGAGTCGTTACTCCTGAATATATCATTGACATTGTGGCTGAACAGTTCAATATCACACCGGAAGAGATCAAGAGTTCCGTAAAATCACGCAGAATTTCCTATCCCAGACAGATTGTCATGTATCTCTGCCGTACCATGACCTCCAATAACCTGCAGGCGATTGCTGAGAGCATTGGTGTACAGAACCATACAACCATCATGTATGGTATCAATAAAATAGACAAGGATTACAAGACCAAGCCGGAAACACGGGAAGTTATTGATCTTCTGAAGAAAAAAATTGCTCCGGAATCATAAGAAAACAGCGACAGACAAAACGTGTTTCTTCTATATATATTGTATCCGGGTTTCTATTATCCACAATCTATAGACTTTGTGGATAAAAACAATGTGGATGTATGTTGATGAATTTCTATTTACATTTTTCTGACATTGATTTTTCATGGAACTGACATTGTTATGCATGTCTTTTTTTCGCGTCATTGTGCGCTGAAAAGGAGTTTTTGACATTTCCACATGCACTAAGACGAAGTCTACGGATTTTTTTATGATCTATATCTCTTGAGCTCCATTTCCGGCCATTCGGAATGTCAGTCAAAAATGCCATTTTCGATCCATTTTAAATTTTTGTCGATCCACCACAGGGCAGTGTGAAATAGAAATGGAACAGCACAGTTTCATAAACAGGTATATTGAAAGGAGTTATACAGGCTATGAAGCTTATCTTTAATCAGGCAGATCTCGCAGACAGTGTAAATATTGTTATGAAAGCTGTTCCTGCCAAGACAACGATGCCTATTTTACAGTGCATCATGATCGAAGCCTCCTTTAACCAGATCAAATTCACATCAAATGATATGGAGCTGGGTATTGAAACAATCGTGAAGGGTGAAATTGAGGAAAAGGGAAAAATCGCTCTGGATGCAAAGATTTTCTCAGATATTATCCGCAAGCTTCCAAACAGCAGGGTTACGATTGAGACAAATGAAAATGATGTGGCTACCATTACCTGTGAAAAATCCAGATTCAGCATTCCGGGAAAATCCGGTGATGATTTTGCATATCTTCCGGCTTTTGAGAGAAATGATTTTATTTCCATTTCCCAGTTTTCGCTGAAGGAAATCATTCGTCAGACAATTTTCTCTATCGCTGTCAATGAAAACAATAAGCTGATGACAGGTGAGCTCTTCGAAATCCGAAACAATAAGCTGAAGGTCGTATCGCTGGATGGACACAGAATTGCAATCCGTAATCTTGAGCTCTCCGGAAGCTGCCCGGATCTGAAAGCTGTTGTTCCCGGAAAGACCTTAAATGAAATCAGCAAGATTCTCTCCGGTGAAATGGACGATATGGTCAATATTTATTTCGCGGAGAACTATATGCTGTTTGAGTTTGATCAGACGATTGTTCTCTCACGACTGATTGACGGCGAATATTTCAGAATTGATCAGATGCTCTCAAGCGATTATGAGACAAAAATCACGATCAACAGACAGGAATTCATGAACTGTATTGACCGTGCGACACTTCTGGTGCGTGAGAGCGATAAAATGCCTGTCATCATTGATGTGGAAGACGGTCAGATGAAGCTGCAGATTGATTCATCCATCGGTTCGATGGATGAAGAGATTGATGTAGAAAAAACAGGAAAGGATATTGTCATCGGTTTCAATCCCAAGTTTCTCCTGGATGCGCTACGCGTCATCGATGATGAAAATATTTCCATTTACTTTGTCAATGCAAAGGCACCCTGCTTCATCAAGGATGATCAGGAGTCTTATATTTATCTGATTCTTCCTGTTAACATCAATGTCAATAATCGATAAAAGGGAAAAAAATGGAATCCATTACAATCAAAGATGAGTTTATTAAGCTTGGACAGGCAATGAAGCTTGCCGGTCTTGTTGAGGAAGGCGTGGACGCCAAGTTTGCGATTCAGAATGGCGAAGTGAAGGTAAATGGGGAAACAGATACCCGCAGAGGCAGAAAGCTCTATGCGGGAGATGTTTTTTCCTATAACGGCAGAGATGTCCGAGTAACGGCAAAATCGTAAGATACGAAGCAGCATGTACATAGAATCACTGGAACTCAAAAATTTCAGAAATTATGAACAGATTTCTCTTCATTTTGACCGGGAGACAAATGTTCTCTACGGTGATAATGCTCAGGGAAAGACAAATATTCTTGAGGCGATTCTTCTTGCCGGAACGACAAAATCGCACAGGGGCAGTCATGATCGCGAAATGATCCGTTTTGGTGAGGAAGAGGCGCATCTACGTCTGATCTTCAACAAAAACAACGTTTCCCATAAAGTGGACATGCACCTGAAAAAGAATGGAAAAAAGGGTGTTGCGATTGATGGCATTCCGATCCGCAGGGCTTCTGAACTTTTCGGAACGATCAGCATGGTCTTTTTTTCACCGGAGGACCTTTATCTGATCAAGGAAGGACCGGAGAAACGCAGAAGGTTCATGGACAGTGAACTCTGTCAGCTCGATAAGGTTTATTATACAGATCTTACAGAGTACAACAGAGTACTGACACAGAGAAATGCCCTGCTGAAGGATATCCCCTTTTACCCTTCGCTTGTTCCGACACTGGATGTATGGGATGAACAGCTGGTCAGTCACGGGATACATATCATCCAGGCCCGTGGCAGATTTATCGACCACCTCAATGAGATTATAGCGAATATACATGGAAATCTCACAAATGGAAAAGAAAAAATAAAAATCATATATGAGCCTGAGGTTCAGACAGAAAATTTCAGCGAAAGACTAAGGATGTGCAGGGATAAAGATCTGAAAATGAAGACCTCTACGGAGGGTCCGCACAGGGATGATTTCAAGGTCATTGTAAATGGCGTTGATATCAGACATTACGGATCACAGGGGCAGCAGAGAAGTGCAGCTCTGTCTCTGAAGCTTTCTGAAATTTATCTGGTGAAGGAAATTATCGGTGACACGCCGGTTCTGCTGCTCGATGATGTGCTGTCTGAGCTGGACCGCAGCCGGCAGGCAATGCTTCTGAAAAGAATGAATGATGTGCAGACATTTATTACCTGTACAGGCATGGATGAGCTGATTGAAAATCACTTTCCGGTAAACAGAGCCTTTCACATAGTAAATGGAACTGTTGCAAAGTAGGAGGACGTATGGAAACAGAATCAACCGTTGTGACAAATGAATATGGGGCAGATCAGATTCAGATTCTGGAAGGACTGGAAGCAGTAAGAAAACGCCCCGGTATGTACATCGGTACTACTTCGTCAAGAGGATTGCATCATCTGGTCTATGAGATTGTGGACAATTCAGTGGACGAGGCCCTCGCCGGATATTGTACCAAAATCGAAGTTACGATTAATCCGGACAATTCCATTACAGTGATTGATAATGGCCGGGGTATTCCTGTAGGCATTAATCATAAGGCAGGCATTCCCGCAGTAGAGGTTGTGTTTACGGTTCTTCACGCTGGAGGAAAATTTGGCGGCGGCGGATATAAGGTGTCCGGCGGACTGCATGGTGTCGGTGCTTCCGTCGTAAATGCCTTATCGGACTGGCTGGAGGTGCAGATTTATCATCACGGAAAAATCTATAAGCAGAGATATGAGCGCGGAAAAACCATGTACAAGCTGAAGGTGGTTGGAACGTGTGATCCCGAGAAAACAGGGACCCGAGTAGATTTCAAGCCGGATGAGACAATATTCGAGGATACGGTTTATGATTTCAATACCCTGAAGACAAGACTGCGTGAAACTGCATTTCTGACAAAGGGTCTGAAAATAACGCTCCGTGATACCAGAGAGGGAAAGGAACAGGAAAAGACCTTCCATTACGAGGGCGGAATCCGTGAGTTTGTACAGTATCTGAACCGCAGCGCGGAGGTATTGTATCCGGATATTATGTATTTTGAGGGAATTCAGAATGGTGTGATGGTTGAGGTTTCCATGCAGCATAATGATTCCTACAATGAAACGGTTTATGGATTCGTCAATAATATCCTGACTCCGGAGGGCGGTACCCATATTGTCGGTTTCCGTCAGGCAATTACCAGGACCTTCAATGATTACGGGCGCAAGATGAAGCTTCTGAAGGACAGTGATGAAAATCTGACCGGAGAGGATATCCGTGAGGGCCTGACCGCAATTGTCAGCGTAAAGATTGAGGATCCCCAGTTTGAGGGACAGACGAAGCAGAAGCTTGGAAACAGTGATGCAAGAGGAGCGGTAGACGCAATTGTCAGTCAGCAGCTCTCTGTCTATCTGGAGCAGCATCCGGATGTCGGCAAGATCATCATTGAAAAATCGGTTGTATCACAGCGGGCCAGAGAGGCTGCAAGAAAAGCCAGGGAACTGACCAGGAGAAAGACGGCGCTGGATGGCCTTGCCCTCCCGGGAAAGCTTGCTGACTGCTCAGAGAAGGACCCGAAAAAATGTGAGATTTTCATTGTCGAGGGTGATTCCGCCGGAGGGTCTGCAAAATCTGCCCGGAACCGGAAAACACAGGCGATCCTTCCGCTTCGTGGAAAAATTCTGAATGTGGAAAAGGCCAGACTGGACCGGATTTATGGCAACGCGGAAATCAGGTCTATGATCACAGCGTTCGGGACCGGTATTCATGAGGATTTTGATATCTCCAAGCTGCGCTATGACAAAATCATTATCATGACCGATGCAGATGTGGATGGTGCGCATATTGCGACGCTTATGCTTACATTCCTGTACCGGTTTATGCCGGAGCTGATCAGACAGGGTCATGTATATCTGGCAAAGCCGCCGCTGTACAAGGTGGAGCGGAACAAAAAATCCTGGTACGCCTACAGTGATGATGAACTGAATAAAATCCTGAATGAAATCGGCAGGGACCCGGCCAACAAGATCCAGCGTTACAAAGGACTCGGAGAGATGGATGCGGACCAGCTATGGGAGACAACCATGGATCCGGAGCACAGAATCCTTCTCCGCGTCAACATGGACGAGGATGAATCTTCTGAGATAGACCTTACCTTTACAACCCTGATGGGCGATAAGGTAGAGCCTCGTCGGGAATTTATCGAGGAAAGAGCAAAGGATGTCAAGAATCTGGATATCTGATAATGATATCTGATGATGTCAGAATAGCTTTTTTTTGATCAATGGATCCATCAGGCAGAATGAAGGATTGGCAGCAATTGTGAAGCAGTAAGAAAGAAAGGCATGTAAAAATGGATGATAAAGTCTTCGATCGAATTGAGGAAGTAGATCTCAAGAAGAAAATGGAAGATTCCTACATCGATTACGCGATGAGTGTCATCGCATCACGGGCACTTCCGGATGTCCGTGACGGTCTGAAACCGGTGCAGCGAAGGATTCTCTACTCCATGATCGAATTAAATAATGGACCCGACAAGCCACACAGAAAATGTGCGCGTATTGTCGGTGATACAATGGGTAAATATCATCCACATGGAGATTCTTCAATCTATGGTGCCCTTGTCACGATGGCCCAGGACTGGAATATGCGTTATCCCCTTGTAGACGGGCACGGCAATTTTGGCTCAGTCGATGGAGATGGAGCAGCTGCCATGCGATATACCGAGGCACGGCTGAGCAGAATTTCCATGGAAATGGTCCGTGATATGGGCAAGGATACCGTGGACTTTGTGCCGAACTTTGATGATACAGAAAAAGAGCCTGTTGTACTTCCGGCCAGAATTCCGAACCTTCTGGTAAATGGTGCGTCCGGTATTGCGGTCGGTATGGCAACAAATATCCCGACCCATAACCTTCGGGAGGTTGTGAGTGCAGTTGAAAAAATCATAGACAATCAGGTTGAGGAGGACAGAGAGACCTCTCTTGAGGAGGTCATGCAGATCATCAAGGGACCTGATTTTCCAACAGGTGCTGAAATTCTCGGTGTCCGCGGCATTGAAGATGCCTATCGTACCGGTCGCGGCAAAATTCGTGTACGTGCAATTACGAATATTGAAACCCTTCCCAATGGAAAAAGCCAGATCATTGTCACAGAACTCCCTTACATGGTGAATAAGGCGCGGCTGATCGAGAAGATAGCAGAGCTGGTTCGTGACAAGAAAATCGATGGAATTACTGCAATCAACGATCATTCCAATCGTGAGGGCATGCGGATGGTCATTGATATCAGACGTGATGCGAATGCAAATGTCATTCTGAATCAGCTGTATAAGCATACGCAGCTGCAGGATACATTTGGTGTAATTATGCTGGCACTTGTCGACAATCAGCCCAAGATTCTTAATCTGCTCGATATGCTGAAGTACTATCTGCAGCATCAGGAAGAGGTTGTCACAAGAAGAACAAAATATGATCTGAACAAGGCCCAGGAGAGAGCACATATTCTGGAAGGCCTGTTAAAGGCACTTGATATCATTGACGAAGTAATTCATACAATCCGGGCATCAGCCAATACCGCAGAGGCGAAGGCAAATCTGGTTGAAAAATTCGGATTTACAGATCCGCAGGCACAGGCAATCGTGGATATGCGTCTGCGTACCCTTACCGGTCTGGAACGGGACAAACTTCAGGCAGAATTTGATGACCTTCAGAAAAAAATTATCGAGTACAAGAAAATACTCGCGGACAGAAAACTTCTGCTGGGTGTTATCCGTACAGAGATTCATGAAATAGCGGAAAAGTACGGAGATGACAGACGTACAAGGATTGGGCATGATATCTATGACATATCAGCAGAGGATCTGATTCCGCAGGAAAATACGGTCATTACCATGTCCAGACTCGGATATATCAAGAGAATGTCTCCGGATAACTTCCACAGTCAGAACCGCGGTGGAAAGGGAATCAAGGGTATGCAGACCCTTGATAACGATTATATCGAAGACCTGTTCATGACGATGTCGCATGATTTTCTGATGTTCTTTACCAATATGGGACGTGCCTATACGCTGAAGGCTTATGAGATTCCGGAAGCGGGCAGGACTGCAAGAGGAACAGCCATCATAAATCTGCTTCAGCTGCTACCGGGTGAAAAGATCACGGCAGTCATCCCGATCTCTGAATTTCATGAAGATCAGTATATCTTTATGGCGACAAAGAAGGGCATTGTCAAGAAGACACCGGTACCGGCTTTCCGCAATATGAGAAAAACTGGTCTTGCTGCCATTACTTTGAATGACGGGGATGATCTGATTGAAGTGAAATACACAGATGGAACACAGGATGTCATACTTGCAACAGCAAATGGCATGGCAATACGGTTCAATGAAGAAGATGTGCGCCCGACCGGCAGAGCATCCATGGGCGTAAAGGGAATTACACTCAGAGATGAAGATGAGGTTGTCGCCATGCAGATCCGTCAGCAGGGAGAGTTTCTTCTCTTCGCTACAGAGAACGGGATCGGGAAGAGAACTCTGTTTGATGATTTCCGTGTACAAAGCAGGGGAGGCATCGGCATTCGCGCGATTCACCTGAAGGAAAATACAGGCAAACTGGTAGGCATGAAGGCTGTCAATAGTGAAGATGAGATCATGCTGATCACAAAGGGAGGTATTGTGATCAGAACACCAGTCAATGGAATTTCCGTCCTGGGCCGGAGTGCAACAGGCGTCAAGCTGATGAATGTCATGGACTCTGTGGCAAGTATTGCAAAGGTTGTCCAGCCGGAAGAGGATGACGAAACAGAAGAGGTGAAGGAATAATCATGAGAAACCTGGATGTCTGCAAAGTGACTGAGGCCGTAAAGGATATGTGCATTTCTGTAAATTATGCACTGTCTGAAGATATGGAAAAGTGCATGATGGAGTCCACAGAAAAAGAAGAATCTCCTCTTGGAAAGCAGATTCTGCAGCAGCTGCAGGAAAACCTGCGGATTGCAAAACAGGATCAGATTCCGATCTGTCAGGATACCGGAATGGCAGTTGTTTTTCTGGATATCGGGCAGGATGTGCATTTTACAGGTGGTAATCTGGAGGATGCAATCAATGAAGGCGTGCGTCAGGGCTATACAGAGGGTTATCTGAGAAAATCTGTCGTAAGGGATCCACTGGAGAGAGAGAATACAAAGGATAATACACCTGCGGTCATCTATTACAATATTGTTCCGGGAGATCAGGTTAAGCTGACGGTTACAACAAAAGGTTTTGGCAGTGAAAACATGAGCAGAATCTTTATGCTGAAGCCGGCACAGGGTGAAGAGGGCGTAAAGGATGCTGTCATTCAGGCGGTAAAGGATGCCGGCCCGAATGCATGTCCTCCTGTATTTGTCGGCGTTGGCATAGGGGGAACATTTGAAAAAGCAGCGCTTATGGCAAAACAGGCACTCACTAGACCTGCAGGGGAACACTCTGAGATTCCTTATGTAAAGAAGATGGAAGAGGAACTGCTGGAGAGAATTAATCAGCTGGGAATCGGGCCCGGAGGCCTTGGGGGAAAAGTTACAGCTCTTGCTGTCAATATCAATACGTATCCTACGCATATTGCAGGCCTCCCGGTAGCTGTCAATATGTGCTGCCATGTAAACAGGCATGCTGTAAGATTCATTTAACGTATAGATTGATATGATATGATGTTGGGGGGTCAAAAGATTGACAATTTCTTTACCGCTTACCTTTTGATACATATATCATGATATTAAAAATTTGATACATACATCATGATATTAAAAAATTTTAAAGAAGGGATCTGGGTGCATGGAAAAGCATATAAATATACCGATGTGTGAGGAAGATATAAAAAATCTGCATGCAGGGGATTATGTATATCTGACAGGAACGGTATATACTGCCAGAGACGCTGCTCATAAAAGAATGAAGGAAGCCCTGGATGCAGGGGAGAAGCTTCCGTTTGATATCAGGGGAAGCGTTATATATTATATGGGACCTTCTCCGGCAAGAGAGGGAAGACCAATTGGATCAGCTGGACCGACTACAGCTGGCAGGATGGACAAATATGCACCGCAGCTGATGGATCTCGGTTTACGTGGTATGATCGGAAAGGGACGCCGTACCCAGGAAGTCACAGATGCAATTGTAAGAAATGGCTGTGTATACTTTGCAGCAGTAGGCGGTGCCGGCGCGCTGCTTTCCAAGCGTATTCTTGCCTCTGAAGTAATTGCATATGAGGACCTTGGAACAGAGGCAATACGCAGGCTTACCATAAAGGATTTTCCTGTCATCGTAGCAATTGATGCAAGGGGAAATAATGTCTATGATATGGCTTTATCTGGGAATAAATAGTCATTTTGGAATACCTTGATACTCGTTATGAAAAATGAGATGAAAAACGAGTCTAAAAAATTGTCATTTTATAAAAAACTCATTGACAAACAAAAATCAATTTTATATAATTTACTATGCGTCATGCAAATGACGCATTAATTTTTACCTTATTTTCCGTAAAGAACAGGTAAAGGTCATTCTTGACAAGGGTATGGAGAAGTACTCAAGAGGCCGAAGAGGCGCCCCTGCTAAGGGTGTAGGTCGGGAAACCGGCGCGAGGGTTCAAATCCCTCCTTCTCCGTTTTTTAATTTTTCACAACTTTTTAAAAAATAAAAAAGTTGTTGACAAATTGAAAAACATGAGGTATATTAAACAAGCTGTCGCCAAGAACGACACAAATGAACATTGACAACTGAACAGTAAAACACATCCTCGAAAATTCAAATGAAGTTTTATATTTTGTTTGAACGATCGACAAGTATTCGATGGGAAGTTTCTTCTGATCTGAGGCAGACACGGAAGTGTCCTGCAGATGAGAAGCAGAAACAGACATCGGTTACGGATCCTTTAAAACAGTAAAAAGGGATGAATTAGCCTGGTGTTAATTCTGAACGAATCAATCTTTTTTATGAGAGTTTGATCCTGGCTCAGGATGAACGCTGGCGG
>JAJGAH010000021.1 GCA_020844525.1 Eubacterium sp. | reverse complement strand
GTCCGGTATGTAAGCATCCACAGTCCTTCTTTGAGGTTCGCGCAGAGAACTACTAAGTAAACCCCATGCCACGTTTCCTGGCACCACCATAAATCAATATTATTCAATAAAAAGCTTAATCGGGACCGGCCACATTACTGTGGCCGGTCCCTCATTTTTGTACTGTTTCCGGTTCTTTATTTTCGTTCTTGACAGCAACTGGTTGCCATGATAAAGTGTGGATAGTTAGATATATCTAAAAAAAATAATACAAATTAAACATCTGTACTATATATCCTGAACTTCCTTTCAGAAGGAGATAACCACTATGTCAGAAGAGACAATTATCGAGCATTGTTCACCGACATTGGCGCGTCTGAAAACAGGCAATCTGTTTTCATGTAATTTTTCCGACCAGTCTGAGATGGCCAGGGATATACGCAGGTTTAATAAAGTCCTGGTTCCGAAGGGGCTTTGCATGCTTCCCCTGAAATATTGCAATGGAAAGGCACTGCTGTATGTATTCAGGCCGGCTATGCTGTATCAGGATCTCTCACAGAAAGATTCCAGAGAAATCCTGGATGCAGCCGGTTATCCCCGGGAGGACCTTATGCATCAGCTGCAGAAGCTGATGAACAGGCTTCGTCATTCCCCGGAGTTTCCTCATGAAATCGGGTTGTTTCTCAGCTATCCGCCGGAGGATGTCAGAGGATTTATTGAGCAGGGCCCGAATCGGTGCAAGAAGACAGGGTTCTGGAAGGTATATGGAAATGAAGAAATGGCAGAGAGAATTTTTTCCAGTTACAGGCATTGCCATGATGTCTATGTCAGGCAATTGAGAGCAGGAGTGGATTTTTCATCGCTTGTTGTTCAGGAAAAACAGAGGATCTGAAAATGACAGTTTCAATTCATGATATTGAATGTGACGGTTTCAGATCACGATAAAAAATGTGACAACTTCAGATCACGATTGAAATTGCTGTTATCAAATAGATGAAGAAAGGGAGAAAATTTCATGAGTAAAGTAGCAGTTGTATACTGGAGCAGCACAGGCAATACAGAAGCAATGGCAAATGCTGTTGCTGAGGGTGTAAAGGCGGCAGGCGGAGATCCGACGCTGCTGACAGCGGATGCTTTTTCATCCGGAGAAGTATCGAATTATGATGCCATTGCCTTTGGATGCCCTGCCATGGGTGCAGAGGAACTGGAAGACAGCGAATTCCGTCCGATGTGGGATGACTGCAAACCGGCACTTGCCGGGAAGAAGATCGCCCTGTTCGGATCCTATGGCTGGGGCGACGGTGAATGGATGCGTTCCTGGGAGGACGAAAGCAGAGAAGCCGGAGCAAATCTTGCTTCTGAGAGTGTCATCGCAAATGAGGCACCCGGTGATGAGGAGATCGAAAACTGCAGGGATCTGGGAAGAACGCTTGCATCTTGATGCGTATATCCTGAATGTAGTAAATATATGCCAATTAGCATAACCTGATGTTTGTCATATAGCCACGAAAAGAGCTTTCCGTTTCTTGTGCGGAAAGCTTTTTTCATCCAATTTATTGCCCAAAAAGTACATATACGAAGGCCAGTGGCTGTGATATCGTTTGAAAAGTACCAGAAAAGTATCAAAATGTGTTCTTATAAAGCGTTTAGAGGTTTGATTACATTCATATCATAGTAAAATACTATGAATTAGATCAGGGAGGGCAAAGACATGATCGCAGCTGTGGCAACATTGACGCAGGAGGAGCTTGCAGAAAGCGAGCCCATCAATCTCCGGCATGGTTCTGTGACAGGCCCCGATGGGGTGCATGGTATTGGAGAGGTGCTGTATCAGCCGGATACGCTGAAGTGGCTGACCATCGGGATGGTTTATGATCATCCAAAGACATGGACCTTTATGGGAGGCGGAGTGGCACCGGGTGAGGGTGCGCTGATTCAATATGTGCTCCAGACAAGGGGTAAGGAGTACTTTCCGGATGAGTTCTCCGCCGATCGAAGAGAGAATATCAGCTGGTACTATAGGGACGGATATCTGCCTTGCCCTGTATCCATCTGGCGGGCACACGGATTCCGGATCACAATCCAGCATTTCGCCCGCAGAAATGATGAAGATTCCGCAACGCTTGTTTTTTCAAAGGTTCAGGTCGACAATGAGTTTGCAGCAAGACAGAATGGGACACTGTTAATCAATGCAAGTCCTGAGGTCCATGTGCCCCTTGGCCAGTGGCCGGACCATGAGAATGATCTTGGAATGGCCTATAATTTTTCACTGGAACCGGGATGCTGGAAAATTTTTGAATTTGTTTCAACTGCCTGCGGGGAGCCGGTGCAGTCTGTTCTTCGGGAGCAATATGGTTCTTTTGAAGAGAATTACCAGAAAATAACAACTTACTACGATCAGGTCACTGCGCATCTGACGCATCCGATACAACTGCCGGACGAGGGTATCACAAACATGTTCAGGTCGGCACAGATTGCACTTCGCAATGCGGTTGTTCAGGAAGGTGCGGAGGTGCAGATGCGTTCTGGCAGTAACAATCCGGCAAGAATCCAGTCCTATGACCGGGAATTTCCACATGATGTTCCGAATATGCTGGATGAGCTGATGCGGGAAGGTGATTATTATCTTGCAAAGCAGGTTCTCACATCAGAGAATTATCAAAAGATGAATACAGCTGATACGGGTGACTGGGATGGCTTAAATTACATGGACACGATTGGGAAGTTCCTTCTTCCTTACGCGCAGTATCTTCAGAATACAGGCGATACAACGTGGTTTGACGATGCGCGTTTTTCCTTCCTGCGTAAGGCTGCGCACAATATACACGCTTTTCGTGTGACAGATGGTCCACATCCCGGGCTGATGAAAAAGGGTGAGGATTTTGAAAACTGGTCAGATGATGGGGATTATCTGCTGGCTGATAACTGGTGTGCTCTGCACGGACTGGCAGCTTACGCGTATATCTGCAGGCGGATTGGACAGACAGGTGAGCTGAAATGGGCTGAGGCAGAGATGGATTCACTGAACGATGATCTCAATCGGGCACTGGATGAGCAGATGAAAAGAAATAATCTGAACTATTATCGTGGTGCTATGGATGACAGCAGCTATCAGAGATATGTAGCGGGATCCTTTTATTCCTGGGTACCTTATTCTGCGGCTCTTTCTACTTTCCCGTGGGGTGCGTATCTTCATGGCTTCAAAAATGGTGGGACCTGGAAGGAATATTTTGATGCTTCACTTGATGCCGCGCTCCGCCAGCGTGATATCCGGCAGATTCCACAGGGAAGCTGGGGTGCCTGGTGGGGAAAAAACACTTATGGGAGCGTTTACAATGCCGCAGCGGGTCTCCAGTGCCTTGCTTCGGATGGGCACAGGCAGGAGACATTCCGCAACGTGGAATTCCTGTACCATCATCAGTGCGCGCCCTTTATGTGGTCGGAGGCTTTTGAGAGCAAGGGCCGTGATGCATGGGACGGAATGTACCTGCCACAGGAATCTTACGGAAATTATGAGCTTTGGGGCGTTTCTTTTCTGAAGCAGGCTATTCTGCAGGCGTGTGTGTCGGTGGCTGTTGATGGAACTGTAATCATCGGAAGGGGCATTCCGGATCACTGGATGCACGAGGATGCAGTTGTATCCTGGAAACATGTCAATGTCAATGACAACAGGTATCTGGATTTTTCATTGCAATATAAAGGCGGAAAGCTGATTTTTTCCTGCACAGGAGATGAACCGGAGGGCAGTATCATACTCGATCTTCCATGGTTCCAGACCCACCTGCCGGAGTCGCAGGATGGAGTCGTATCAGAGGACAGAAAGGTGATCTTATCGCCGGATACGAGGAAGGCAGTGCTGACTTTCTGATATTGAAGCTTTCTACCTCAGTTCATTTCTTTCCTGTTCCACCATTTTTAAAGTATTAAGCATCATGATGTAATAACTGAAGAAGGACCGGTATCCGGAATCGGATGCCGGTCTTCTTATACGGAATCGAATGCCGTTTTTCTTATAGTTGCGAATTCCTTTTTTCGTGCTATATTAATTCTGTTACGGTTTAAACGGAACACAGAAATTCAGGAATATTATTTTTATGGAAAAAAACATCGGAAGCATTGTAATTATCGTTTTATGCGTGGTTCTGTCTGCTTATTTTTCAGCTACGGAGACTGCATTTGCATCTCTGAATCACATCCGTATGAAAAACATGGCGGAAAAGGGAGACCGGAGAGCCGCGCTGGTGGTGAAGCTGCTGGATCATTATGACAGTCTTCTCTCTACGATTCTGGTGGGCAATAACGTGGTGAATATCGGTGCCACCTCTCTTGCCACGGTTATTTTTGTCAGACTGCTGGGCGAGGATGCAGGCTCCGGAACGGCTACGCTGGTGACTACACTTGTTCTTCTGATCTTCGGTGAAATTTCTCCGAAGAGCATGGCGACGGAATTTCCGGAGCAGTTTGCGATGATTTCCGCGCCGCTGCTGCAGTGCTTTATGGTTGTGCTGACACCGGTGAATTTCCTGTTTGGACTCTGGAAGAAGTTTCTGGCGAAGCTGATCAAGGGGGAGAAAAAACAGCCCATCACGGACGAGGAGCTGCTGACGATTGTCGATGAGGCAGAAACCGGAGGCAGCATCGGTGAGGAGGAGAGTGATCTGATCCGGAATTCCATTGAGTTTCCGGACCAGGAGGCAGAGGATATTCTTACACCGAGGGTGGATATCGTCGGTGTCGAATATGGAACCTCCAATCAGGAAATTGCGGATATTTTTGCACAGACCGGGTATTCCAGACTGCCTGTATATAAGGAAGACATGGACCATATTACAGGTATTCTCTATGAGAAGGATTTCTACAACAAGATTTTCGGAACGGAGAAGCCGATTGACGGTATCATTCGTCCGACGGTCTTTATCACAGAGCACAAGAAAATAGACGAACTGCTGCGTGAACTGCAGCAGAAGAAGATCCATCTGGCCGTCGTGGTAGATGAATACGGCGGAACAGTTGGTATTGTGTCCATGGAGGATATCCTCGAGGAGCTGGTCGGGGAGATCTGGGATGAGCACGACGAAATTGTCCAGGAGATTCATAAAATTACCGACCGGGATTATGTCGTGGAGGGTTCCGCCAATCTGGAAAAACTCTTCGATGAGATCGGCTGCGAGCGGGAGCACGATTCTATTACGGTCAGCGGCTGGGTCCTGGAAGTTGCAGGAAAGGTTCCTTCCCGCGGTGATGTGTACCATTATGAAAATATGACAATCCGGATTCTGGAGATGGAGGGACACCGGGTCGGAAAAATCAAGCTGCACGTTGCACCGCCTGCGGACAAGGATGATCAGAAGGAAGAGCTGAAGGGCGAAAGCAAAGACAGGTAAAATCACTTTTTGATATATCATATGAATTTCAAAATTAATTCATAAGTATATATTTCCGAACCATTGTTTCGAAGTGCTTTTGAAAATTTTGAAAAGAAAAAAAGGAAATACACGACTTCCGTGGTAAATAATTAATAGACACAGTTTCTGACGGCAGGGTACAAATGGCACAGTACAGACAGCAGTGTATGCGATCAGAGTACGAACACAGTACGGGCAGCAGGATATGAAAAGTAGCGTACAGATGGCATAGTACAGGTGGGAGGAACCGTGAATATTCGTGAAGTCATTGAGAAAAGTGAAGAGGAATATCTGAGTCCATACGCGTCCCACAGCAGGGACTCTAAGGGACGGGACTGGCCCATCCGGGAGGATACGGTGCGCACCGATTATATGCGTGACCGTGACCGCATTCTTCACTGCAAGACGTTTCGCAGGCTGAAGGACAAGACACAGGTGTTTCTTTCTCCTCAAGGCGACCATTACAGGACGAGGCTGACCCACACGCTGGAGGTCTCTCAGATTTCCAGAACGGTTGCAAAGGCACTGCGTCTGAATGAGGACCTGGTGGAGGCAATCGCGCTCGGGCATGATCTGGGGCATACACCCTTCGGCCATGCGGGGGAGAGGACACTGAACCGGCTGTGTCCCTTCGGCTTCCGGCATTATGAGCAGAGTCTGCGGGTGGTTGAGAAGCTGGAAAAGGATGGAAACGGGCTGAACCTGACCTGGGAGACCCGGGACGGCATTCTCAATCATCAGATGAATACCACACCCCATACACTGGAGGGCAAGATCGTCCGGATCTGTGACAAGATTGCCTACATTCATCACGATATGGATGACGCGCAGCGCGCAGGTATTATCAGCGAGGACGACATTCCGATTACGCTGCGGATGACACTGGGTTATACGACACGGGACCGGCTGAATACGCTGGTCATGGACCTGATCGACAGCAGCCAGGGCAAGGATGACATTGTCCAGTCAGAGCCGATCCATGCAGCCATGATGACATTCCGCAAGCTGATGTTTGCGGATGTTTATACGAATCCGGTTGCCAAGTCGGAGGAGGTCAAGGTTGACCGCATGCTGACGGAAATGTACCGATATTATAACGAGCATCTGGAGCTTCTCAAGGGCGAATACCGCAAGATGCTGGACCAGGGTGAGCCGCCTGAGCGGGTGGTCTGTGATTATATTTCCGGCATGACGGACCAGTATGCGATTCATAAATTCCGGGAGATCTATATTCCAAAGTCCTGGGATGTCTTCTGATAAAGTGCACATCCGCTGCATTTGCCGGATTGTATAAGACTGTGCAAATGGGTCCGGAGCATGCGGAATGTGGTTATCTGACCGCTGGAAAAATATGTCTGATCTCAATGGGTCCGGAGTATGTGGGTTGAGACGTCATCTTTCATTTATTACTGAATAAAGAAACAGGAAAGGCGGAACATGCGTTATACGGATGAGATCATCGAAGAGGTCCGGGAACGGAATGACATCGTAGATGTGATCTCGCAATATGTGAAGCTGCAGAGACGCGGCAGCAATTATTTTGGACTCTGTCCGTTTCACAGTGAGAAATCCCCTTCCTTCTCCGTAAGCCGTGAGAAGCAGATGTATTATTGCTTCGGCTGCGGCAAGGGAGGCAATGTATATACCTTTCTGATGGAATACGAAAATTATACTTTTCAGGAAGCCATTAAGGTACTGGCAGATCGGGCAGGTGTGAAGCTTCCGGAGGCGGAGTATTCCCGTGAGGACAGAGAAGCACAGGATAAACGGTCCAGACTTCTGGAAATCAACAAGCAGGCGGCCTTATATTATTATTCCAGGCTGCATGCACCGGAGGGAGAAGCCGGGAGAAAATATTTTAAAGAAAGAGAACTTTCCGATGAAACTTTACGGAATTTCGGGCTGGGATTTGCAGGCAAATCCAGCAATAACCTGTACCGTTTTCTCCGTGAAAAGGGCTATCAGGATGGAATCCTGAAGGAGTCCGGTCTTTTCCTGGTAGATGAGAAAAGAGGATTCAGTGATAAGTTCTGGAACCGGGTGATGTTCCCCATTATGGATGCGAACAGCCGGGTCATCGGCTTTGGCGGCCGGGTCATGGGAGACGGAAAGCCGAAATACCTCAATTCACCGGAGACTTTGATTTTTGACAAGAGCCGGAATCTGTACGGGCTGAACTTCGCCCGGAGAACGCGGCGGAAGAATTTTATTATCTGCGAGGGCTACATGGATGTCATTTCCATGCACCAGGCAGGATATACGAATGCGGTTGCCTCCCTGGGAACAGCGCTGACCACGCAGCAGTGCCAGCTGATGAGCCGTTTCACAAAGCAGGTCCTGGTGATCTATGATATGGACGGCGCCGGTGTTAAGGCTGCCCTGCGGGCGATTCCGATGCTGCGGCAGGCAGGTCTTTCCACAAGGGTTGTGAACCTCCGCCCACATAAGGACCCCGATGAATTCATCAAGGCAGAGGGGGCTGAGGCCTTTGAGCAGCGGCTGGAGCAGGCGGAAAACGGGTTCATGTTCAGCATCCGCATGATGGAACGGGATTATGACCGTGAGGACCCTGAGGAGCGGAGCAGGTTTGTCCACGACGTTGCAAGGAAGCTGTTTGAAGAGATAGAAGATGAGATCGAGAGGGAGAGCTATATTGACGAGGTCTCCAGAAGGTACCATATTGAGCGGCAGCTGCTGGAGACGGAAATCCGCAAGCTGGCCCTGCGGGGTACAGGCCGTACGGAGATCCGCGTGCCGAAAAATCTCTCTGCACGGAAGGACAGGGCCCTGGCGAATGCCGCACCGGCGGACAAGGAGCAGAAGCTGATGCTCACCTGGATCGCGAACCGGCCCGGACTTCTGGGACACCTGCAGGATTATCTGTCCCCCTCCGATTTTACAAACCCCATGTACCGCGAGGTCGCGGAGATCGTCTGGAAGCAGGGCGAATCGGGAAAGATCAGTCCCGCAACGATTATCAATCATTTTGAAGACAGTGAGAAGCAGACGGAGGCGGCATCTCTTTTCAATACGACCATGCCGCTGGACAATCCGGATGAACAGAAGCGGGCACTTTTCGATGTGCTTTGCCGGATGAAGCGGCAGAGCATAGACCAGCAGGCAGATGCGCTTGACCCATCGGACATGAAAGGGTTTATGCATGTCATGGATGAGAGAAAAAAGCTGGAACAGCTCAGGGCAAAGGGACTGCCGGAGGATATTTTTTCATAAATTTTCATAAAGGAGAATTTTCATGGAAGCTGATAACAAGAAACTGCTTGAGAAAACCAAGAGTCTGATCGAGGTGGCGCACAAGAAGAAAAATGCGCTGGAATACTCCGAGATCGTTGAGTACTACAAGGACATGAAACTCAATGATAAGCAGATCAAGATGGTTGTAGCATATCTGGAGGATCACGACATCGATGTTCTCCGTATTCAGAGTGAGGATGAAGAGCCAAATGACGATATGCTTCTGCTGACAGAAGAGGGAGAGGAAGACAACGATGATTCTGATGTAGAGAATATTGATCTGACTGTTCCTGAGGGCGTCAGCATTGAGGATCCGGTCCGCATGTACCTTAAGGAGATCGGCAAGGTTCCGCTTCTGACAGCCGAGGAGGAAATTGAGCTTGCCAAAAGGATGGAGAACGGGGATGAGCGGGCAAAGAAGCGCCTTGCAGAGGCGAACCTCCGTCTGGTTGTGTCCATTGCCAAGCGTTATGTCGGCCGGGGCATGCTTTTCCTTGACCTGATTCAGGAGGGAAACCTCGGACTGATCAAGGCCGTGGAGAAGTTCGATTACCGCAAAGGATATAAGTTCTCTACCTATGCGACATGGTGGATCCGTCAGGCCATCACAAGAGCAATTGCCGATCAGGCCCGTACCATCCGTATTCCGGTGCATATGGTAGAGACCATCAACAAGCTGATCCGTGTTTCCCGTCAGCTGCTCCAGGAGCTTGGCCGTGAGCCTACGCCGGAGGAGATTGCAAAGGAAATGAATATGTCCGTGGACCGTGTGCGTGAGATTCTGAAGATTTCGCAGGAGCCTGTATCTCTGGAAACACCTATCGGTGAAGAGGAGGACAGCCATCTGGGCGACTTTATTCAGGATGATAACGTTCCTGTTCCGGCAGATGCAGCAGCATTTACGATGCTAAAAGAGCAGCTGGAGGAGGTCCTTGCTACCCTTACCGACCGGGAGCAGAAGGTACTGCGGCTCCGTTTCGGTCTGGATGACGGACGTGCCAGAACGCTGGAAGAGGTCGGCAAGGAATTCAATGTCACCCGTGAGCGGATCCGTCAGATCGAGGCCAAGGCACTCCGCAAGCTGCGTCATCCGAGCCGCAGCAGAAAGCTGAAGGATTATCTTGACTGATACGTCGATTAACCGCAGAATGTCCAAGCGGCTTCTGGCGGTCACCGCCATGGTGACACCCGGAAACCGCGTGGCAGATATCGGTACAGATCACGCCTATGTCCCGGTCTATCTGGTGGAAAACGGGATCGCGCCGTGCGCCATCGCCATGGATGTGCGGAAGGGACCCCTTGCCAGGGCGGAACAGAGTGTGCGCGAAGCAGGCCTCCTGGAGCATATACAGCTGCGGCTGTCCGACGGCATGGAAAAGCTTATGCCCGGTGAGGCGGACACTGCGGTCATCGCAGGTATGGGTGGTATGCTGGTCTGCCATATTCTCACGGGTTTTCCGGAGACGACGGCATCTCTGCAGGAGCTGGTGCTGGAGCCCCAGTCGGAGACGTACAAGGTGCGCTATCTGATCACGGCCTCCCTCGGATTTGTGATTACAGATGAGCAGATGGTCTGTGAGGATGGAAAATATTATCCTGTGATCCGGGCGGAAAAGAGAGAAGAGGTCAGTGGGAACCAGGATAAAGCGGCCAGTGGAAACCAGGGTAATGCGGTCAGTGGAAACCAGAGAGAAACGGTCAGTGGAAACCACGAAGAATCAGTCAGTGGAAACCAGGAAGAAGTGGGCATGAGAAAAACAGGCGCAGAGGGTGTTCATCCCCTGAGTGAAATAGAGCTGCGCTTTGGCCCGGTACTGCTGGAAAAGAAGGATCCTGTGCTTTACGAGTATCTGGGCAGAAGGATACGTGTAAACGAAGCCGTGGCGGAACGCCTTGAAAGCGCGGGAAGCGAACATGCTCTGCAGAGACTTCAGGAAGTAAAGGAGGAACTGCGGCTGCTGAAGGCCGCTTATGACAGCTATGAGATGTGAAGAGATTATTTCAAGACTGGAAAAGGAATATCCGCTTACCAGTGCGGAGGACTGGGACAACCCGGGGCTGCAGGTAGGACGCAGAAACCGCGAGGTACGGAAGATCTTTGTCGCACTGGATGCCACGGAGGATACCATCCGTGAGGCTGTGGAATGGGGTGCGGACCTGATGATCACCCACCATCCGCTGCTGTTTCACAGCATTAAGAAGGTCAATGATGACAGCTTTATTGGCAGAAGAATTCTGACGCTGATTGAAAATGAGATCACCTGCTATGCGATGCACACAAATTTTGATGTGCTTGGGATGGCGCAGCTGAATGAGGACCAGCTGCATCTGCAGAATGCCCATGTGCTGGATGTGACGCGGGAGAATGAAGGCGTTGAGGAAGGCATCGGGCGTGTAGGAGATCTGGAGGAGCCGGTCACCCTGCACGACTTTGCTGTGGATGTCCGCCGCGCCTTCGGACTTTCCACTGTCCGCTGCTACGGGCTGCATGCATGGCAGGAAGAGGAGGAGCAGGCGGACCAGACAGAGGAGGATGACGTGCGCATTACGCGCGTTGCTGTCTGTGGCGGCTCCGGCAAGAGCATGATTGACAAGGCCATTGAAGAGGGTGCGCAGGTGCTTGTGACCGGTGATGTGGATTATCATTCCGCCATCGACGCAATTGCAAAGGGCCTTTACATCATTGATGCCGGGCACTATGGCACGGAGTACTGCTTTATCGATTATATGACGCGGAAGCTCGAAAAGCTCTTTCCTGAATGCAGGGTAAAGGGTGCAAGGATCATGCAGCCCTTTACAGTCATCTGAATATGAAGGGTCTGCGCCTGCTTGTATCTGGCCGATGTAAAAAATGATGGCGGATATGAGCAGGCTTCTTATTTGTATATACGACAGGTAAAACAGTACACAAGTAAAACAGAACACAGGCAAAACAGAACACAGGGAGGTGACACAAATTGGCGGCATCATATCAGGTCAGATATTTTGATGAGAATTATACAGTACAGGATGGCACGCGATATCTGGATTTTATCAGGCAGCATCTGCATCCGGGAACACTTCCGGTTCTGCTGGTCCTCGCAAACGGAAGACTGCAGGAGCTCAGTCACAGAATCATAGAGGACTGCACGGTTGTGCCGGTTACGATCGGTGATGAAATCGGCATGGCGACCTACCGCAGAAGTCTCAACCTGCTCTTCAATAAGGCTGTTATGGATGTGGAAAAGGAGCGGAATCCCGGACAGAATGTCCGGGTCTGCCTGAATTTTTCAAATGGAAACGGATATTACTACACCTTCAGCGGAGAAGAAAATCCGGATGAGGAATTTGCAAAGCTCGTAAAAAAGCGGATGCTCGATCTGGTGGAGCAGGACCTTCCGATCCAAAGAAAAACGCTGTCTACCTTCTCTGCGATCCGTTTTTTCCGCACCCATGGGTTTTCCTATAAGGAGAGACTGCTCAAATACCGGAGAGTATCTACGGTTAATCTCTATGTGCTGGATGATTATCTGGATTATTTCTATGGGTATATGGTCTACAGCACCGGTTTTCTGAAGCGGTTTGATGTCTCCTGCTATGAGAAGGGGCTGGCACTTGTTTTTCCAAGACACAGGGAGCCGGAGGTCCTTCGGGCATATGAGCCGTTCCCAAAGCTGTTCCAGGTACAGAAGGAGACGGAAAAATGGAATTCCCGGATGGGCATTCAGTCTGTTGCGGATCTGAATGATTCGATCACCAGAGGAGATATAGAGCATGAGCTGCTGGTGGCAGAGGCTCTGCAGGAGAGCAGAATCTCAGATATTGCACAGAACATCAAAAAACGCGGGAACATCAAGTTTGTCATGATAGCCGGTCCGTCCTCCTCAGGGAAGACGACATTTTCCCGCCGGCTCTCCATTGAGCTTACTGCGCATGGCATGATGCCCCATCCGATCAGCCTGGACAATTTTTATCGTGACCGGCAGTATTGTCCGAAGGACGAGAATGGCAATTATGATTTTGAATGCCTGGAGGCCTATGATCTTGAGCTGATCCAGAGCGTTCTGGGCGATCTGATCGATGGAAAAGAAGTGGAGCTTCCTTATTTTAATTTCCTGACTGGGCACAGGGAATACCATGGAAAGAAGCTGAAGATGCAGGATTCTGATATTCTTGTAATTGAAGGAATTCATGGCCTGAACCCGAAGCTTGTAGGGCATCTTCCGGAAGACTGCATCTACCGGGTCTATATCAGTGCGCTGACACAGCTGAATATCGATGACCACAACCCGATCTCAACGACGGACGGCCGTCTGCTCCGCAGAATTGTGCGGGATTACAGGACGCGCGGGACGAACGCGCAGGAGACCATTCACAGATGGCCATCCGTGCGAAAGGGTGAGGAAAATTATATCTTTCCGCATCAGGAGAATGCG
>JAJGAH010000020.1 GCA_020844525.1 Eubacterium sp. | reverse complement strand
TGTCCGGGATTGTCTGTCGGATGAACTTATCCGGAAAATGCAGGCCGCACTGCCCCTGTATCCGCACGGTGACGGTGTAGAGAGTGCTGCTTATCTCTTTTCAGATTATGTTCTTGACCGGAAGATTACGGCAATAGACCGCACTGAGATCCTACGGCTTATTGGAACTCAATTGCAGGAGAAGGATTTCCCGCATGGACTGAAGGTGTTTACGCGCGATTTATCCTTTACAGGCGCCGGCCTTGTCAATATGGGTACCGTCGACTACTACAGGGAGATGCCCTGTGTATTCAAGTCTTCTGCAATCAATCTGAATATCTCGCTACGAAGCATACAGAAGGGAATTCCTCTCCGCTGTTTCGACATTATGGGCGCAGGAGGATTCCTCCTCAGCAACTATCAGGATGATCTGCTGTATTTCTTTGAGCCGGATCAGGACTTTGTCTTTTATGAGAGTCGGCAGGATCTGCTGCACAAGATACAGATCTATCTGGGGGATCCGGACCGTCGCAGGAGAATAGCTGAGAACGGCTATCGGAAAATCAAAGAAAATCATACATTTGATATCCGGGTACAGCAGATCATGGACCAGATGCTAAAAGACTGACAATAAAAGACCGACACTGTAATAGTGAGCAGGTTGATAGAACAATATATGACTGAACAAGATTGAGGCTTCGGAGCATCCATTCACAATGATGCACGAAGCCTCAATCTGGCTTTGAATATTTATACGCAGCCGGCATTAATCCGATATAATAATATCAGCATGAAGCAGCTATGCTATTACAGAACTATAATAAAAGATGGAATATTTAGAAATGAGGGTATGAAATGAATCTCCCGTTTGATTATGATGAAGATGAGGTGCGCGATGGCTTCTATGTAGCCGGCATGACCAAGCGCGTATGGGCGTCCCAGATCGGTCTTCTTGAAAGATTTCAGAAATTCTGCGAGAAATACAATCTGCACTGGTATATGGCCTATGGCACACTGCTGGGGGCAGTCCGCCACAAAGGCTTCGTTCCCTGGGATGACGATACGGATATCTGGATGATGCGGGAAGATTTCAATGATATGTTTCAGATCATAAAGGCACATCCGGAATATGGATTTGAGATCCGGGAGAGCCGTGATGAGAATTACAATGAAATTATACCTGTGTTATCAGGGGCAGGAAAGAGAATCACGTTTGATGAGGAATATCTGAAGAACAACTGTGACTGCCCGTATGTGCCCTGCGTGGACACCTTCGTGCTGGATCATGTATCTGATAATGAACTGGACGAGAAGTGGCGTGATATCTCTACGCAGGCCTGTGTCAACCTGATGGTATTCCTTGATGATCTGGCGGTTGAGATGATCCGGGAAAAGGACGGGTCAGAGACCGAACCTGGAAAAGATGAGAAAAAAGAGATCACATCTGCGATTACGATAGATCAGATTGAGAACCTGACGCCGAATGAGAATACGGGGAAAACCATCGACGAGATTAAGCTGGCGCTTCAGCAGATCGATGAACTGACCGCGCATAAGTTTGATGAGAATAAGCCGTTAAGAGCTCAGGTCTATCTGCTGTATACAGGACTGATTGCGTATTTTCACAGCGATGAGGGCTCCATGCTCCGGGTTTATCCGGAACATCTGTTCCGGAAGCTTGACGGGTATCCGAAATCGTGGTTTAAGGAGCAGAAATTCGTCCCGTTTGAGACGACGAAACTGCCGGCTCCGAATGGCGCGGATGAACTGTTGCGCTATACCTACGGCGATTATCATCAGGTCATCAAGGGCAGTGCCTTGCATGGCTATCCTTTCTACAAGGCCCTCGAGCAGAAGATAATAGATGCATCCGGTGTAGATCCATATAACTATTGTATGAAGAAATCTGATCTGCCGGATCTGAAGCAGAGAATATCTGTAAAGAATTCTGTCCGGGTACTTCTGTCCGTTCTGCAGGAATTCGATCAGGGTGTGAGTTATGAGCTTCTGTGCACAGAACCGGAAATGATGCTGCAACTGCTGAATACAGTGCAGGATACTGCTGTAAAGATCGGTAATGCAATTGAACCAAGGCTTACAGATGGATCCGATGCCATTCATGCAATACAGAATTACTGTGAAGCGGTATTCAATGTTTATCAGCAGATGACGCAGGGAGAGCTGTTTCAGGAAAGCGTTGATCGGCTTCACACTGCATATGAGCAGTTAGAGAAGTCTGTTCATAAGGATTTTCTGGACAGACAGGAGATTGTTTTTCTGATAGACCGCGTGACGCATTGGCCTGTCATCGAGCCGCTTTGGAGAGCTTATACAGATAGAGAAGACTGCGATGTAATCGTTGCGATGGCGGATTATTACAGGAAGAAGGCAAACACAGAGTTCTATCCGGAAAAACATATTGATTTGGATGAGATGCCTCCATATGTTCACGCAATGGCCGCTGAAGATTATGATTTTGCGGGACGTCATCCGGATATGATCATAACGCAGAATGGCTTTGATGCATTTAACTATACGAGATCACTGAATCTTAAATATTACACCAAGGTTTTATGGAGATGCACGGACAAACTTGTTTATATTCCCTGGTACAGGGTAGACGATTTTACAGAAAAATCACCTGCAGAATGGTCGGGGATGAAGTTCTATGCAAGGATTCCAGGCATGGTCTATGCCGATCTCACGATTCTCCAGTCAGAGCAGATGAAGAAAAACCATATCAGGCTGTATCGCGAGGAATGCAGTGATATTCCGGAAGAGTACTGGAAGAAGAAATTACAGGCGTTTGACAAAGTGAATATGCTGACTACTGAGGATGCTGGACGTCTGAATGATCTCATCGATCAATATCAGACAAAGGATTTTTAGAAACGGATGCCCATCGGGCCTGGCAGTGCATGCGGTGTACAACTGCTGCCGGATATAGTAGCGGCAAAATACTACATTGATAGATGGAATTTCTTTTGTTGATCACATAGTACTGAGGTCATGAAATTATTGTATTAAGGAGAGGGCGCAATGAAACATTGTTATGCAATAGGCGGCAGAATCAATTTTAATCCTTCAAATATAAGCCTCTGTCACGGAATTGATATAGGCGATCAGATCATATGGCGTGTTGGAGATAAAGAGGAATTTACCCCTGAATATTATATTCGGAAAACAGAAGAAATTGATGCACTGAATCAGACTAGCAAAGCTATATGCAAGGGGTGCAGTAATCTTATTAATGATGATAAGAAGAATAAAATAGAAGTCATAACTATTTGTCCCATGGAATATTGCCAAAACAGATGCGTGTATTGTGAGTGCTTTAGCGGCAGTAAAAAAGAATCATATAATCCGTTACCAATAATTAAGGAATTTGTTCAAAAAGGGATGATTGTTGAAAATTGTCTTTTTGATTGGGGAGGCGGAGAACCTACTTTTGGATATTTGTTTGAAGATATTTTTACATATTTATTAAACGCTCATTATATGCAGAGAGTGAATACGAATGCAATTCGGATTAACAGTACTTTATTAAATAACCTGGATAATGATTATGTTTCACTGAGGATTTCGTTGGATGCGGGAAATAGAGAAACGTTTTTCAGAACCAAAGGTACGGATTTGTTTGACGATGTCGTTAAGAACATTAGTATGTATAGAAAAAAGACGGATAATATCGTCTTGAAATATCTAATTAATAGTATGAACTCTGATCTCCGTTCGGTCAGGGATTTTGTAAATTTGGCAAAAACGTTAAAAATCAAGACCATTTGCATTGATACAGAAATACGTTCTTATGGTGCGCTTAATTATAATGGGCCGCTTTTCTTCTCTGATAGGGAATTAAAAGCAGCCAGATTTCTGGAATCATATGCGAGGGAAAATGGTTTGACTGTACAAATCGGATATGTCTGGACATCACATGATTTCAATACTCCAAGCCGTGATTTTAATAATCTGCATGATATTCGAGATCTTTTGACAGATTATGAACAATATTCTCTTCCAGATAAATTATATCCGGCCCAGATAAAAAGACTAAAAGATTTTACAAATGATATTTTTGCCGTTCCGTTATCAAGCTATGAATATTTGGTACACCTGTTGAAAAATAAAAAAGTTATTCTTTATGGAGCAGATGAAAACGGTAGAAGACTATTGGAGCGAATGAAGAAAGATTGTTTCTGTATAAAAGCAATTGTAGATGAAAACTTAAAGGGAGATATTGAAGGAGTTCATATTATTTCGCCATCACAGCTAATGGAACAACTTGATGATGAAACTGTGGTTATTATTACCCTTTATAAGGCGAGAGACATCATACTGAATTTTAATAGACAAAATTTCATTCAATTAAAGGATAAACTTTATAAAATTGATAGCTCCAGATTCTGAAGCTTGGATAATCGATTTAATCTCTCAAGAGGGTTTTTACGATGTCATTATATATTAGTTCTGATGAAGCATCACATATTAAAGAGATTTTCAAAACAAAATGGAATGCTAATTACAAGAGTATAGCTATATATGGACCACAGATGGGTGTGAACGCAATAAAAAAGATTATTTCATGCGTTGATGAAAATTGGTATAAAAAAATTTTTTTTCGCGTGGATAAGGATCCTTACTATAGCAACAATCTGGAGGAAAAAGTCGCTAAACTTGAAGAATGCGAAAACCAAGTGGACGTTATTATCATTATTGCCAGAAGTTCACATTCAATTATTTATCATAGAGTGCGGAAAGAAGTTGCTTCATGGAGAAACAAACCGGACATAATTGATCCTTTGGGATACGATTGGAATACTGAAGAGTATAAAAAAGAATTCTTTGATTTTATCGAAGGTAAACGATATATAAAGCAATTTGAAGATTATAATGATGATCCGGTTATTTTAGATGATGCAGATCCCAAACTAATAGCCTGGTATTTGCCACAGTATTATCAAATACCAATAAATGATGAATTTCATGGAAAAGGATATACGGAATGGATTGCTTCTTCAATGGCTACCCCGATTTATACGCATCACAATCAGCCGCAGGTTCCGTATGATCTTGGCTACTACAATCTTACGGATGTTTCTGCTATACAGCGACAGGCTGCAATTGCCAGACATTATGGTATATATGGCTTTTGTATACATTATTATTGGTTTCAGGGAAAGAAAATGATGGAGAAGCCCTTGGAGCTGCTACTGGAACATCCTGAGATTGATATACATTATTGTTTGAATTGGGCTAATGAGACATGGACGGACAGATGGTCGGATACGCAGGGCAAAATTATCTTTAAACAGGATATTCAGCATATGGATGATGAGCAATTTATGTATGATATCCTTCCATATATGAGAGATCCGAGATATATCCGTATTGATGGAAAGCCGGTCTTATCGATTTATCGCAGTGATATTTATGATAATAAACGTTTTTGTACGATGTTAGATAATTTTAGAAGCATTGCGGCTAAAGAAGGAGTGGGTGACCTGTATATTTTGATTAGTTCTTACATGGAAGGAGATAAAACAGGCACTCCCATAGAACCTGTAAGCACGTGGGGTGGAGACGCAAGAGTGGAGTTCCCACCAAATACGCCATGGACAAAAGTGAATAAAAGACCCAGTTGCTATATTCATCCGGAGTATATTGGGGATTTTATTGACATGTCGGATTTTATTAATAATAAGAGATACATGTTGGAATATCCAGATGGTGAAGTCTTTCGTTCTGCAATGCTGGCTTATGATAATTCACCAAGGAGATTTAATAATTATGGCGCTATTTATACTGGCTTAAATCCAAACACATATAGGTCGTGGTTGAAGGATTTAATAAAGGATGCGTATAAAAAGCCACTAGGAAGAAGATATGTTTTTATAAATTCCTGGAATGAATGGGGGGAGAGCCAACACTTGGAACCAGATCAGTTTTATGGATACGCATACCTAAACCGCACAAAAGAGGCAATTGAAGAGGAAAAAGAACACCAATCTACAGGTAAAGGTTATTTAAAGGGATGAAATACATTACTGAACAAAATGGAATTTTATATATATGAAAAACAGAATCAGCGTTATCGTTCCCCTTTTTCATGGAAAAAGATATGTGAAAAACCTGCTGGAGGCATTCCGGAGAAACAGTGAAAACCTTCATGGCTGGGAGACAGAACTCATTCTGGTAAATGACTGTCCCGAGGAACAAATTGATCCTTCTGCTTATAAAGGCCTTCCGCTTCGCATTATACGAAACGCACAGAACTGCGGAATACATCAGAGCCGTGTGAATGGATTTTCTGTGTCATCTGGGAGTTATGTCACTTTTTGGGATCAGGATGATCAATGGGATGATTGTTTTCTGAAGAGTCAGTTGGAGCATATAGATCAGGCAGATGTTATTTTCTGCGATGCTATATATCGAAGTGGGCTGCGACTGTTTGAAGAAAAGGAAGCCAGAGAGAAAATCCTGAGCCGTGATTGGTATATTAAAAATCTCATGGGGATCATATCCCCCGGGCAGGCGCTGATCAAAAGAAGTGCAATTCCTGAAGCATGGACAAAGTTTATCATGCAGACGAATTACTGTGATGATGCATATCTGTGGGTTCTGATGAAAGACTGCGGAAAAATCTTTTCGATTAATGATGAATGTCTGTATAGACACATGGAAGATGGCACGAACACTTCCTCCAACTGGGAGAACAATATTCAGTCATTAATGGAATTGAGGGATCTTACAAAGAGAAACAGGCTTCTCACCGATGAGCATCAGACTTGGCTGGATGAATGCATCCGCAATAGAATATCCACAATGTTGGATTGTATTGAAGCAGAGAATGTCTTGAAAGATATTTCCTCAAATTCCGAACATTATAAACGCAGGTTAAATGAATTGCAGATTCATTCTTTATCTATATATGGATTTGGAAGCATTGGCGCAGAAACGGTCCAAACGCTGGATGAAGCAGACATCCAAATCGTCAGGATCTATGACAGAAGTGCTAAATCTGATGCATATGAGATACAGCCGCTGGTATGTGATGAACAGTCTGATCTGATTCTTGTCACTGTAGTTGTTGGCAGAGAACAAATTATTTCTGATGTGAGGACAAGAACAAGGGCGAAGGTAATAAGCTTGCTGGATTTTGAGCGGTTCTGTAGGGAGACATAAAAAATGCTCTGATGATCCATGAGGTGGGATATGAATTATCTTATATTTGGCACGGGGGATTATTATTCCCGTTTCAAAAAGTGGTTTGCTGACAAAAATGTACTGGGACTTTTGGATAACAGTTCAGAACGTCAGGGACATATGATAGATGGTCATGTTGTATATTCTGTAGAAGAAGGTGTCTCTCTGCAGTATGACGCCATTATTATTTTGAGCTTCTACTACCAGGAAATGAGGGATCAGCTTTTAGGCCTGGGTGTGCCTGAAGATAAAATATATCATTTTTATGATTTGCACAAACTCTTGCTTTTTTCCTTGTATCACAAGGATTTGCTCTCCTACCAGCCGAGTAATAAAATCAGATATTGTTCCGGGACAATGCAGGGCAGGATCGTCCTTTTATCCAATGATCTATCTCTGGGAGGACCCGCACTGGCGCTTCTCCATATGGGCGAAATTCTTGCCAGAAACGGATGGGAAGTTGTCTTTGGTTCCATGGAAGATGGACCTTTGAGATCAAGAGTGCTGAATGAAGGCTTTCCAATTACTATTGATCCAAATCTTCAAGTGTTCTCCATGAAGGAGTGTGCATGGACAAAGGAATTTGATATCGTCGTTTGTAATACGATTAATTATAATTATTTCTTGTCGCAGAGAGGAAAAGATGCAAAGTGCAGGATTATATGGTGGTTGCATGATTCACCCTTTTTTTACCAAGGAGTTGATAAGAAGCGAATAAAGGAGATGGATCTTCACGATATCCAACTGGTATCTGTGGGACCTGTTCCGGAGATGGCATTTCGGGAGTTCAGACCCGATGCTGGTTTTAAGAGATTGAATTACATGGTACCGGATCTTGCTGGTTCGGTTGGAATTACTCCTCCCACGAAGAAATTCTCTGAAAAGGTCAGATTTCTTACAATTGGATATATTGAGTGGAGAAAAGGCCAGGATCTGCTGATTGAAGCATTTAATAAACTAAACAGGGAATTACAGAAGGAATGTGAATTTGTTTTTATCGGGCAGGACAGCTCGGCTATGGCAACTCGCTTGAAACAGGAGACGATAGGTATTCCCGATATCATTTTCACTGGGAAGGTTAATCGAGATCAAATTCACCAATATCTATTGAGTGCTGATGCTCTTATTATTCCGTCCAGGGAGGATCCTATGCCGACAGTTGCGGCCGAGGCAATGATGCACGGTGTACCCTGTATTGTATCCTCTTCTACAGGAACGGCTCAGTACATTACTGATGGGAAAAACGGTTTAATATTTTCGTCCGGAGACGCAGACGATCTGGCTGAAACAATCAGTAAATTCATTTGCTTTTTTAAAGATGCGCATCATTCATTGTTTTCAGTCAGTATTCAGGAAATGCGAAATTCTGCAAGGAGCATATATGAGCAGGAGTTTTCCGAAACAGCATTTCGTGATCATTTGCAGGAAGTAATGAAGTTGGATAATTGATTAAAGATCGGCTTTGGGTGCCGGAAAAGACGTATCGGGAGTTAAATATTGGAAAAGTCCATCTACCAAAATGAAATCGATATTTTTCGTCAATCGTTTGCAAAACTCCAAAAAGTGCCTATCGCTATATATGGCATTGGTCAGAGGACTGCCATGCTGCTGCCCGGCGTAAGAGATTTCAATATTATAGGGCTTCTGGATCGCGATCCAGCAAATATTGGCAGGATGATCAGCAATATTCCGGTGATTCCAATGCATGAAGCTGAGGCAAAGGCTGGTGCTATTGTGATCTGCGCGGATCCATCAAATTATCAGACTATATTCCGCAGAATATCAAGTACGAAACTGCCGGTTTATTATGCAAATGGTGAGAAGGCACATCTGATAAAACAGAATAATTCTTTTGAACAGAATCCTTATTGGGAAAAATCACTACCGGATTTATTCGAGGCAATAGACGGACATGATGTTATCGTCTTTGATATATTTGATACATTGATTGTGCGAAAAGTCTACCTGCCGCAGGACGTGTTTCGCCTGGTCTCTGACAAATGCATTTTATTATTAAAAAATACAGGCAGAACTACAAAGAAGAGTTCTTTTGATTTTTACACGGAAAGAGTGCAAGCAACAGCACAGCAGGTGGACAGTTATTTTTCACTTGATGATGTTTATGATGTTCTCCAGAGGAATACAGGAATTTGCTTTAACGAGCGAAGACAGATAGAACAGTTGGAGCTTGATACAGAACTTCAGGCAGTTGTGCCAAGGCTGAGTATGGCAGATGCGTTAAGGTATGCCAAGGGCAAAGGTAAGGACGTATGGCTGATCAGTGACATGTATCTTACGAAGAGGCAAATCATCCCTATGTTGCTGCGCGCAGGTATTCGTGATATCCCTGAGGACCACATTCTGATTTCCTGTGAATGTAAGGCAGACAAGAAATCCGGAAAACTGTGGGCGGACTTTTTGCAGGTTCAGACTGGAGGAATGCGGAATTCTTTGTATCATGATTCCAGGAAGGAAAAAAGAAAGGTTCTTCATATTGGAGATGATCCTATTGGAGATGATCAGGAGCCACGAGCAGCGGGTATTGATACTTATCCCATTCTGAATGTTCGCGCCCTGCTGGATAACTCAGCGCTATGTGGAGTGTCAGAGAAAGCGTCGGGCCTACAGAATTCTGTCGTTCTCGGATTGATTTGTACTCATTTGCTGAATAATCCGATGGGAATGCATGAGAGCAAAGGGAGACCTGTTATCGAAAGCTGCGAGGAGTTCGGTTATATTGTCCTTGGTCCGCTCTTTTTTAAATTTCTGATATGGCTGCGAAAGAGAGCGAAAACTAATGGCAATAAACGTCTTCTTTTTTGTGCGAGGGATGGGTGGTTTTTGACGAAAGATATGGAATACCTTGAAAAACTGGTGGGTGATGAATCGCATGCTGAAATCCGTTACCTGCCGGCATCCCGCCGATTGATTTTTATTTCTAATATTCATAATGAGTCTGATTTGGAGGAATTCGCAAGAATTCCATTTATCGGCTCGTTTAAAGAATATCTTTATTCACGCTTTAATCTACAGGCAGATATAAGAAGCAGGATGTGGAATGACAAACCCATTGATCCGGCAGGTGATGCAAATCTGATGGAGATGCTGAAACCATACCATGACGAGATATGGGGGGAAGTTGGAAAAGAAACGCTGTATTATGACTCTTATCTTAAAGAGAATGGTTTTCTGGATGACAACGCAACGGATGCTATCGTAGATCTTGGATTTAACGGAACCAATCAATTCAAATATGAGAAATATATTGGCCGTTCGTTAAAGGGATATTATTTTTTGTTCAATTTTTCAAGGAATAACCGTTATGCTGCCACGTGTGATGCGGAAGCGTGCTTCAACGAAGGTGCTGTCAATGGACGCGACAGTCAGGTGGGGCGCAAGAGCATGGTTCTCGAGAGTTTCCTGACTGCCCCTTATGGAATGATTCGTTATATTGATGCAGATGGTAGATTCGTTACTGAGAAAGATAAAAAGAATCAGAGAAATTTTCAGCTGAAAATGCAGATTAATGAAGGCGTGAAGCGGTTTATCAAGGACTACTCGGAACTTTTAAAACCAGAAAAATACAATTCTGAGGATCACTTTTCGGAGAGCCTGTTCAGTACATTGCTCGATGGCAGGTGCGTGATTGCACCTGAAGTATTGGAGGCGTTTTATTTTGACAATGACATTGTTGGACCCAGGGAGATTCGGGTGGAAGTGTGAATAAGTATTTTTTGATTCTGATGTTAGGTGGCAGCGCATTTAGCAGTATCCCGACAGATGCAAGATGAAAGCACCAATCATATTATTACCTTGATGCATCTGAATAATAGTGCTATATTTCGTGTGAACGATGGATTTATTTTAATTAATATAGAGAAGGGGTAAATCCAGGAGAAGCGAGATACCACAGATCGAAAGTCCGTCGCGGATAGAAAGCTGGAATAGAGGGGGAATTGAAGAAATGAATTTTCAATTGACAGCATCAATGATGTGTGCAAATTACGGGAATCTTGAGAAAGAAGTCAGGGAGCTGGAAGAAGGGGGCATTGATTCTTTTCACATAGATATTATGGACGGCCGTTATGTGGAGAATTTCGCTATGGGTCTGATGGATATGAAGTGTATTGGCAGACTCTCTCATAAGCCGCTCGATGTTCATCTTATGATTGAGCATCCCAGTGATCGGATTGACCTGTTCCTGCAGAATCTGCGCAAAGGAGATACGATTTATATTCATCCGGAGGCGGAATATCACCCCGCAAAAGCCATTCAGAAGATTATCGATGCGGGCATGATTCCCGGAATTGCCATCAATCCGGGGACGTCCGTGGAGACGATTTACGAGATGCTGCGTATTGTGGATAAGGTTCTGGTAATGTCGGTCAATCCCGGCAATGCCGGGCAGATGTTCCTGCCCTTTGTGGGCAAGAAGATTACAAAGCTTCTCTCCATGAAGGAGGATATGGGTTTTGAGATCTGGTGGGACGGTGCCTGCAGTGCGGACAAGATTCTGGAATTTGCGCCTAAGGGGGTCGACGGATTTGTACTGGGCACGACGCTACTGTTCGGAAAGGATCGGCCATATGGAGATATCCTTAAGGACATCAGAGACATGAGGTTCTGAGAATACGAACCGGTTTCCTGAAACGAGTTGGTTCCTCGTCACAGACGATCAGGAGCAGACCGGAAAGTGGTAGTGTGAGGAATGTCGGGGGGTATCGGAGATGAATATCGCAATAGTCCTTTCCGGTGGAGTGGGAAGCCGGGTTGGAACGGATGTACCGAAACAGTATATAGTCGTGGGCGGCAGGATGATCATCAGCTGGTGTCTGGAGACTCTGTTTCGGGATACCGAGATCGATGGGGTGCTGATAGTTGCAGATCCGGAGAAATGGCAGGCACGTGTTGCCGCTGAGATGAAAGAGCTGTTTTCGGAAGAGCAAAGGAAAAAGTTTCTTGGATTCGCAGCTCCGGGTAAAAACCGGCAGCTGTCTATCTATCATGCGCTTTTGCACTTGAAAAAGCTGGACTGCACAGACGATGAAGACAGAGTGCTGATTCATGACGCGGCGCGCCCATTCCTGACGCATATGCTGATCCATCAATGCTTTTCTGCATTATCTGATGCTGATGGAGTCATGCCGGTATTGCCGATGAAAGATACTGTTTATTTCTGCACAAAGAAAGGTGAGGTGGATTCCCTGCTTCCTAGAGACCGGATATTTGCCGGACAGGCGCCTGAGGCCTTCCGCTTTGGCAAATATCTGCAAGCAAACGAAAAATTGCTGCCTGTGGATATTCTTGCGATTTCCGGTTCCACGGAGCCGGCGATCCGTGCGGGACTGCATGTGCGTACGATACCCGGGGATGACAGAAACTTCAAGATCACAACACCGGAGGATCTTGAAAGGTTCAGAGAGAGCGTGCGTGGAAGAAACGAAGACTGCCACGATATAGATTGAGCGTTTGTGCATATTTTGCCGGAGCAATGGAAATGAACAGGGATAATTCTGGAACTATGATGATGAAAGCTTATGTTTTACATGGAATCAATGACCTTCGATTTGAAGATGTACCGGTACCGGTTCCCGGCAAAGGAGAAGCACTGGTTGAGGTACAGGCAGCCGGAATCTGCGGGTCTGACATTCCGCGTATCTATAAGACGGGTGCGCACACCCATCCATTGATCCCGGGACATGAGTTCTCCGGTGTTGTGCGGGCAGTCGGAGAGGGCGTGGATTCGGAACGGTATCTGGGAAGACACGTTGGTATTTTTCCGCTGATTCCTTGCAGGAAGTGCGAACCGTGCCAGAAGCATCTCTATGAGATGTGCAGGAACTACAGTTATCTTGGCTCCCGGCAGGATGGAGGCTTTGCGGAATACTGTGTCGTTCCG
>JAJGAH010000019.1 GCA_020844525.1 Eubacterium sp. | reverse complement strand
ATCACCCCATGGCATATAAAGTCTGCCTGCCATCCGGATCACGGGAAAGAAACCCATACGAACAATTGTCAAAAAGATACGAATACTTTGAAGGAACATAAGCTTCAAAACCGGAGAATTTATAGTCTGTGCCGTCGCCTATCAGGTCATTCACATCCTGCCTGATCTCTAACTTCGTTGGGAGAACATACACCCGGTCCGCATCTATCAGGCAGACATTCAGATAGTTATACACGCCTGTCCGCTCAGCGTCGTTCCCGTAATTATAAAAATCATAGGTGACTCCCGGTTTCACGAACCAGCCTTTGATCGTAGAATTATTCTTTTCGTCCGCTGTGACAGACTCCACATCATACCTGATATCCCCGATAGCCCCGCTCTGGAAAGTATTCCGGTTATAAAAACGCACGGCATTATTCTCATTCCGGTAGATAAGAAAAAGCGCGCACACGGCAAGTGCCGCAGCGACCGACAAAACAACAAGAAAATACCGCTCCTTTTTTTCAGTAAAACCGGGCCAGGGCTTCAGCCCTGCATTTTCTGCTTCACGCTCCAAGCAAATGCCCCCTCTCTGAATAAAATGACAGTGATAACCTTTCCAATCATATCACAATTCACCGGCATCTTCTACACGGAACACACTTTCATCACATATCCATCAAAAACTCAACACAAAATTCACAAAATTAGATCACATACTTTCGCTAGTATAAGCATTGTAAGGAACAAGAAAGCAACATCCACCGGCAGGCAATAAAGTTTGCAGTGAAGCGGCGGACCGGACATGCCGGCGGGTTTTAGTGAAAGGGTGAATATTATGAGTGAATTCGACAACAACTACTACAATGACAACAATGGCGGATATGATTTTCAGAACAATGACAACCAGGACAACAACAGAAAGCTGAACAGAAAGGAACGCCGCAGACTGAAAAGAGCGCAGAAGAAGAACGGGAACGGGCGCAGATGGGGTACAGTCATTGCCAGTGCGCTGGTATTTGGTCTGGTAGCCGGCACCGTTACCTATGGTGTAAATGCAGGCGCCACAGCAATCTCTTCTTCTGCAGGTACATCAGCTTCCGCCCAGACCTCTGGAACGGAGACAAACAATAAAGCAACATTGACCAAGACCTCCTCAACGAATACTTCTGATAACACAGATACATCTGCATCCTCAAGCGGAGAGCTCTCCGTATCTGAGGTTGCTGCAAAGGCAATGCCTTCCATGGTTACGATTTCCACGATGTCTGTGGAAGAGATGCAGAGCTTCTTTGGTGGCTCTCAGCAGTATCAGGTTGAAGGCGCAGGCACAGGTGTCATCGTTGGCATCACAGACAGTGAAGTATTGATCGCTACCAACAATCATGTCATTGACGGAGCTTCTACCATTTCCGTCGGTTTTGTAGATGACTCTGTCGCAGAAGGTCAGATCAAGGGTACAGATTCTGACAACGATCTGGCGGTGGTAGCGGTACAGAAGAGTGATCTGAGCAGTGATACCCTCAGTCAGATCAATGCGATCACAATCGGCGATTCGGACAGCGTACAGCTCGGTGATCAGGTTGTGGCAATCGGTAACGCACTGGGCTATGGACAGTCTGTCACCTCCGGTTATGTAAGCGCATTGAACAGGGATCTTTCCTTCTCGGATGGAAGCACTACAACAGAGTCCACAGGGCTGATCCAGACCGATGCAGCCATCAACGCAGGTAACTCTGGCGGCGCACTTCTGAATATGAAGGGCGAGCTGATCGGCATCAATGAGGCAAAGAGTTCTTCCTCAAGCGGCGAAGCGTCTGTCGACAATATGGGCTACGCAATTCCTACCGCAAAGGCCCAGTCCATTCTTGAGAAGCTGATGAATGAGACCACAAAGACAACCTACAGCGATGACGAGAGAGGTTATCTGGGTGTTGCGACTGCCGATGTAACGTCAGAATACGCACAGGTTTACAGCATGCCTGAGGGTGTCTGCCTCACAAGTGTTCCGGATGGCAGTCCGGCAGCGGATGCAGGCCTTCAGAAGGGTGATGTGATCACCGCTATTGATGGAACCTCTGTATCCACAGCAGAAGATCTCACGACACAGCTGAAGTATCATAAAGCAGGCGATTCCGTGACAATCACCTATCAGAGATCCGATAACGGCAGCTATACAGAGAAAGAGGCAGCCGTCACGCTGGGAAGCAAGAGTGATATTGAGAAGCTTTCATCTTCTGATGGATCCTCATCCGGCTCGGGAAATTCTGGAAACAGCAGCAACAGCAGCCAGAGTTCCGGCAGCGGTGACAGTGGTTACGGATACAGCTATGGCTTCGGGCTTCCGTTTTCAGGCTGATCAGTTTAAAGAAAATTCAGGCTGTATCAGTTTTACAGAAAATATTCATAGCGTATGACCGGAGCTGAGGATGTTAAGACGCAGCGCTGAAAGACAGCAATCTTCAAGCTGAGTTTGGAAATATAAGAAATATAAAATGTTATAGTAGAAACACCGGGTGAAAATCAGGACGGGCTGGTTTTCATCCGGTATTTTTTTTGAGGATTTCCGGGTTTCCTGCACATTTTTCTGTGTGGAATCAAATATAAAAGATTGATTAAGCCGGTTTTCAAATGGCAGCATTGATGCTAAAATGGGGAAACAGACAGGTAAAAATGCAATGGCACACAGCAGAACGTCTGGCAGACGATGCCATCCGGGCTCTTTGTGCTAGTTTTTTACAGAATTGGAGGTATAACCAAATGAATGGTGCAGAAGCAATGGTAAGGTGCCTGGAAGCAGAGGGCATTACCAAGATTTTCGGAATTCCCGGCGTTGCGATCGCTCCTTTTTATGATGCGCTCTATGATACGCCGTCGATTGAACATATTCTGGTGCGCCAGGAGCAGGCAGCAGGCCATGAGGCGAGCGGATATGCGCGCGTGTCCAGAAAGACAGCAGTTTGTGTGACTTCCTCAGGTCCAGGCGCAACGAATCTGATCACGGCGCTGGCAACTGCGTATGCGGACAGCATTCCAATCGTTGCCATTACCGGACAGGTAAACAGCGCCCTTCTTGGAAGAGATGTGTTCCAGGAGGCGGACATGCGTGGCGCCACGGAATCTTTTGTAAAGTACAGCTACCTTGTAAAGAATGCGGATGACATTCCCCGTATTTTCAAGGAGGCTTTTTATATCGCTTCGACCGGGCGTAAGGGTCCGGTCCTGATTGACATACCCTGTGATGTGCAGATGGCCCAGCTGAAGAAGGAGTTTGCGTATCCGGAAGAGGTGAATCTGCGTGGATACAAGCCGAATACAAAGGTAAATGCCCAGCAGCTTGCCAAGGTTGTGAATGCAATCAACAAGGCAAAGAAGCCGCTGATCTGTGTGGGCGGCGGCGTGATTCTCGGAAATGGTGAAGAGCTGGTCCGCGCGTTCTGTGAGAAGAATCAGATTCCGCTGGTGTTCACGATGATGGGCATGGGTGTGGTTCCGAAGAAGCATCCGCTGAATTTCGGCATGCTTGGAAACAACGGAAAGCCCTATGCCAACCGGGCAGTCGCCAACAGCGATCTGCTGATTGTGGTCGGAGCGAGAATTGCGGACCGGGCAGTTCCGAAGCCGGAGAACCTGGAAAAGCAGGTAAATATCATTCACATTGATATTGATTCCGCGGAAATCGGAAAGAACCTCGGACCGACCATTCCGCTGGTAGCCGATGTCCGGCTGGTATTCCAGGCACTGCTGGATTCTGATATCCACGTGGATACAAGCCAGTGGCTTGCACAGCTGGAGCAGATCAAGCACAGCACGGTGGACCACAGGCGGTTCAGTGAAAATCTCGTCAATCCGAAGACACTGGTCCGCATGCTTTCCGAGAAGATGGACGACGATGCCATCTATATTGCGGACGTGGGACAGAATCAGCTCTGGTCGGCAGATAACTATGTGATGAAGAACGGCCGTTTTCTGACTACCGGCGGCATGGGCACGATGGGGTATTCCATCCCCGCAGCGATCGGCGCAAAGCTGGTGGATCCGTCCAGACAGGTGGTTGCTGTGTGCGGCGACGGTGATTTTCAGATGTCTATGTATGAACTGGGAACGATCGCCGTCAATAAAATTCCGATGAAGATTCTTGTCATGAGAAATACCTATCTCGGACTGGTGCGGGAGCATCAGGAAAAGAAGTACCACAAGCGTTACTCCGGCGTTGCACTGCATAAATATCCACATTACGACAAACTGGCCCAGGCCTACGATATGGACTATTTTTATGCGGATTCCAACGAAGCACTGGATGATCAGTTGGATCGTTTTCTTGCCTGTCAGAAGGCATGTATCATGGTCTGTGAGATTGATGCATCCAACAATACGGTATAAGGAGGGCGCTTGCTATGAAGGGAATTTTTTCAGTACTTGTAGAGAATAAAGACGGCGTACTCTCCGGCATTTCCGGATTGTTCGCAAGACGGGGTTATAACATCGACAGCCTGGCTGTGGGTGAGACGGAGCGGAAGGATGTCTCCAGTATGACGATTGTGTCTACCGGGGATCAGCGTACGATCGACCAGATCGAAAAACATCTGAACAAGAAGGTAGACGTGATCAAGGTCCGCCGCCTGGAGGAGCCCAGATGTGTCGAGCTGGAGACTATGCTGATCAAGGTATCCTACTCTCAGACGAACCGGTCTGCGCTCATTGAGACCTGCAGTGTCATGGGAGCGAAGATCAAGCATGTATCTCCAAAGAACATGGTGATTCTTCTCACGGACGCACCGGACACCATCAATGAGTTTATTGAGCTGGTGCGCAGCTTTGGCATTCTGGAGCTGCAGAGGACCGGCGTAATCGCGATGGCGAAGGGCTGATGGATAATGAGACGGGCAGCGGCGGGTAACCAAGGCTGCCCTTTTTCACATTCTCCGGCAGCTGCAGGCACAGGTAAAAACCGACAGAGAAAATAGTACTGTGTACAGAACAGAAGCGCAGTATATAGAACAGCAATGTGAGATGCAGAACAGAAGCGCTGTATATAGAACAGCAATGCGAGATGCAGAACAGCTGTGCGGCATGCATATTTTTGCGGACTGCGTGCATATGCTCTGGTGCTGTTATGGAGGTGGATGTAACATCATCTGCTGTGAAGGAGGAATCGTTCAGAACAAATGAAAAAGCAGGCAATGAATCCATATTTACCGCTTGATGAATATGTAGCAGACGCGGAGCCCCACGTGTTCGGAGACCGTATTTACGTATTTGGCTCCCATGACAGGGCCAATGCCACGACCTTCTGCGCCCGGGATTATGTGGGATGGTCGGCCCCGGTGGATGATCTGGGGAACTGGACCTGCGCTGGTACCATTTACAGCGCGAAGCAGGACCCTGACTACAATGCAAACGGTCTGGCCTACATGTATGCGCCGGACTGTGTGAGGGGCAATGACGGGCGGTATTATCTCTATTACTGCATGGCCGGATATCGGGGGAAGGGCGGATACAGCAGTTCCATCCATGTGGCTGTGGCGGATGAACCGGATGGCAGGTACACTTATCTCGGTTTTGTACAGGACCGGGATGGAAATCCTCTGAAAAAATACATCTGCTTCGATCCGGCGGTCATCAACGATGACGGCGTGATCCGCCTGTATTACGGCGCCTGGTATGGCTTTGTGCATCATCTGCCGCCCTTTGCTGCATACAGGGCTATGCAGAACCTGTACGGTAGAACCCTGGAGGATATCCGGGCTGTGCACGGAGAAATCGACGGACCCTGCACGGTTGAGCTGGAGGATGATATGCTCACGGCCAGGACAGAACCGGTAAAGATTGCACCTGACGCCTTTGCGGGAGGAGGGCATCCATTCTTTGAGGGAAGCTCCATCCGTGCGGTCAGATATCGCACAGAAAAGCAGGATGCGCCTGCATCTCGGGCAGAAACCACAACGCAGACGGATGTGTCACTGGAAGGCGCATCATGTCCGGATGATGAGCAGGAAGCTTCCAGACAGACGGAGCCGGCCCAGAGGGGCGAATCTCAGACAGATGCAGACGGAGACGAGAAGTACGCAGAGAAGAAGATGTACATCTTTGTGTACTCCTCCTGGCAGAACCATGAGCTGTGCTACGCAACCAGTGAAAACCCGGACCATGGATTTACCTATCGCGGTACCATTGTGTCAAACGGGGACATCTATCTGGATGGCAGAAAGCCTTCACAGCGCCTGAATCATACAGGAACGAACCATGGCGGCATTGAATATATAAACGGGCAGTGGTATGTCTTTTACCACAGACTGACGAACATGAGTGACTACAGCCGCCAGGGCTGTGCCGAGCCGATTGATATCCTGGAGGACGGCACGATTGAACAGGTGGAGATGACGAGCTGCGGCTTAAACGGCGGCCCCCTCGCAGCAGAGGGAACCTATCCTGCCGCAATCTGCTGCAACCTGACCAATGGAAGAATGCGGCACGGCGGGAATGCTGTCAGCCATTATAACGCTCCGAAGATTATGTGCTCGAAGATTCCGGGTACCCATGGCAGGGAAGAGGAAACCTATGTGGGACAGATCGGTCAGGATACCATCATCGGCTACAAATATTTTCAGTTTACCGGTGAAGAGGTTACCATCACGGTCACCGTCCGGGGCAGAGGAGAGGGTACGCTCTATGTCATCACAGGTTATGAAGGCGATGCTGTGGCTGAGATTGAGGTGGAGCCGAGCGGAAGCTGGAGAAAGTACAGCGTCTCCTTTGAACAGGAGGCAGGTGCGGCCCCGCTTTATCTGGCATATGACGGCAAGGGGCAGATTGATCTGCTGGACTTATCGCTGGGCTGAATCGCTGTTATAATTTTTTATATTATTATTGGGGTTCAAAGGTAAATGTATAAGAAATTGTCTTAAAATCCGAACATTTGCAGACATGCTAGAAGTACTTGGTGATGAAATTTTGCGTTGTTCAGAAAAAGTCAACTGTCTGAGCTGCAGAATGCAGCGAGTTTTGACTTTTTCTGAACGATTTTAGCAAAATTGAAGAACCGTAGTATTTCTTGCATGTCGAAACCGTGAGGATTTCAAGACAATTTCATGAGCATACATCTTTTGACCTTTACATAATTCTATATTTCAGGAGGAATAGAAACAAAATGTATATTACATGTCTTGATGTTGAGGGTGTACTGGTACCGGAAATCTGGATTGCTTTTTCCAAGGCAAGCGGAATCCCTGAGCTGAAGCGGACAACGCGTGATGAACCAGATTACAACAAGCTGATGAACTGGAGACTGGGGATTCTGAAGGAGCATGGTCTTGGACTGAAGGAGATTCAGGATGTCATTGCCACTATTGAGCCTATGGAGGGCGCCCGTGCGTTTCTGGACGAGCTTCGTTCCTTCTCTCAGGTGATCCTGATCTCGGATACCTTCGAGCAGTTTGCGGCACCGCTGATGAAAAAGCTTGGCAACCCGACACTGTTCTGTAATACACTGGATGTGGCGGAGAACGGTGAGATCACAGGATTCCGCATGCGCTGCGAGCAGTCCAAGCTCACGACCGTCAAAGCGCTGCAGTCCATCGGGTTTGATACCATTGCCAGCGGTGACAGCTATAACGACCTTGGTATGATTCAGGCGAGCAAGGCCGGCTTCCTGTTCCGCAGTACGGACAAGATCAAGGCCGAGCATCCGGAGATTCCTGCCTATGAGGAGTATGGAGATCTGCTGCAGGCGATTCGCAACGCAATGAAATAATTGGATGGAATGTGGATAACTTGTGGAAATTGTGGATAAAAATCGTGGTTATGCACTTGCATTTTGATTTATACACAGAATTTTCACATTTTTATGTTGATAACATGTGTATCGGAGCAGAAGCATGATCAGAGATGTGGATATAAAGGATATCTGGGACGGACGATTTTATGCGGAGGAGGATATGGCGCCGGTTGGGTGTGACGATTGCAGAGGGTGCTCGGACTGCTGCCGCATGACGGGAGATTCGATTGTACTGGATCCGCTGGATCTGTATCACCTGACCTGTGGTACTGGCAAAACCTTTACGGGTATGATCGAGAAGGAAATTGAGATCCGTCTGGTGGATGGAATGATTCTGCCGAATATTATGGAGCATGATGAGAATGATCCGTCGAGGGCAGATGGATGTCCGTTTCTGGATAAAAATGGACGGTGCAGTATTCATGAGTTCCGCCCTGGCTTCTGCCGCCTGTTTCCGCTTGGACGATATTATCGCGATGAAGACAGGAGCTTTCGCTATTTTGTGCAAAAAGGGGAGTGCACAAAGGGCGGATCCACACCGGTGCGGGTCAGAGACTGGATTGGGGTTTCAAGGGAAGAAATCAGGCAGTATGAGTCTTTTATCAATACCTGGCATTTTTTCCTGAAGGATGTCAGTGCCCGTCTGCCTCTGCTTACAGACCGCAGCAGAGATCAGGTGACCAGATATATTCTGCAGGTTTTCTTTGTGGAGCCTTACCGGAAGGACCTGGATTTTTATTCACAGTTTGAAGGGAGGATGCGGAAGGCAAAGAAGGCACTGGCACCGCTTCTTCCGGGACGATAATTGTCTGCTGAAAGCAGTTTCCGGGATATGGGGCTATTTTTTTGAAGGGAAGTTGTGATTTATGAACTCTTTTTATCTGACACATTATTTTGATTTTAAAAATGCGGGACCCTTTTTTCTGGTTTCCTTCCTGTGCCTGGTTGCGGTGATGGCAATCATTCTGGCTGCTGCGCATGCACAGACCGGATATCACGGAAAAAAAGACGCGGCCCGTATGGATACACGTACTTTGAAGGCAGTGCGGAAAACGCATTTCTCCTGGATCGAGAGCTTCTACGAGATGGTTTTTTCCAGCACATCGGTCCTTCTGTTTCTGAGCGTCTATTATCAGCTGGATGCGTACTGGTCTCCACTTTCGCAGTACTGGCAGAAGTATCGTGATATCCTTCTTCTTCTGTTCATCCTGCTTTCCGTTCTTCTGACCAGCTGGTTTGATGTTGCGCTAGTGAAGCTGACCCACATCAAGTCTGAGCAGAAGGCATGTATCAGACTGCTGAGCTCGTTTTATATTATCCTGATTCTGCTCTACATCAAGTTTATCTATCAGGATGACAATTACGATACATTGATACAGTATTTCCTGCTCCTGGCAGCAGGTCGTTTCCTGTACTTTGATTTTACGCTGGACTGGTTTAAGGAGACGCTTGCGGGTCTCTGGAGGAACCTGCCAATGCTCGGACTGATGGCCGTGTATTCGGCGATTGTATGCTGGTATGGCTTCAAGGTTGGTTTTCTGCTGAAGTCGAATGGTGTGATCGTGAGTACATTAATTGCTCATCTGTTTATGGACCTGTGTATCTTTGTGATGCATAAGACAAAGCTCCTGCGCTATTTTATTCCGGAGGTCTCCGAACAGGCTGTGACAAAAGACAGAGAACCTGCCGGAGAGAGTATGGACAGACGAAACAGCAGGCAGCGCGCATCCCGTGATTATGGGTATGCAGATAATTACCCGCGGAATCTGAACTATGCGCAGAGAATGCGCATGGAATCCAGGGAGTATGGGGAGGACACACCTCTTGCAGATCTGGGGCGGCGTGCAGAGACAGAAATGCGGAGAAATCAATCGGACCTCAACAGATCAGGCATGGAGCGGCAGTGGGATCCATCAGATCGTGATCATGTTTCCGCCACGGAGCATCAGTGGGACCGGCTGAATGATGGAAAGGCAGCAGGCGTATCCCAGTGGGATCTGGAAGATCCTGATGCAAAATTTTCAGAGGATGCTCTATCTGCGGAACGCAGCAGGAGTCAGGAAGCAGATAGCGGCGCAGGTGAGAAAACCCGTGTGATCCAGAATCCGGAAGAGCTGTATCAGGATGAACTGCAAAAGGCGGATGAAATTCACGTTCCTGAATATAAGCTGGATGACACAGAGATTCATGCGCTGGCACATGGCACAGACAGGAACGAAGCCGGACATCTGAACTATTATCAGCGAAAGAAGAAAGAAGAAGAGAAATAAAGAATTTTCGAACAGATTGATCGTTTCCTGAGAATGAATCCGAAAACAGGGGTATGTAGAAGGAAGGTGAGAAAATTGAGAAAATCAGACGATTTCTTCTCGGATGTGACCAGGCGGGAGATAGAGAAAATACCGGAGCGGATGGTAATTCTTCGTCTGACTGCGGATAAATCCGTCTGTGAGGCGGTTACCGATGAGATGGTGGACTTTTTGCAGATCAGCAGAGAGAAAGTGAAACATACACTGTCGGAGGATTGCGAAGAGGGGGACTGGCTGCACCCGGATGACCGGAAACGTCTGCGGCATCTGGTCTCCGGCATGGTGGATTTTCTCAGCCAGAATTATACGTACAGGATCCGGATGAAATTACGGGGAGACTTTACGTATAGATGGTATACATTCTCATTTACTGGAAGAAGCCTTGGAGAAGGAGAGACGCTTGTGTATTGCAGGCTGCTTTCGTCGGAGCCGGACAGGGAGGAACAGCCCGGGAAGTTTTCTTCTGGAAAAATGCGCAAGCTGCTGGTGAACAAGGTGCTGGATACCACACAGGATTGTATTTTCTGGAAGGATACACAGCGGCGTTTTGTGGGAGTGAATCGCGCTTTTCTGGAATTCTATGGTTTTCCATCAGCGGACCTGCTGATTGGCAGAACGGATGAGGAGATGGGATGGCACGAGGATCCGGAGCCCTTCCGGAGGGATGAGGAACGTGTCCTGCAGGGCGAAAGCACACTGCTGGTTCATGGAAAATGCATGATACGCGGTCAGAACCGGGATATTCTGGCGACGAAGGCACCGATCTATGATGGAGATACTATTATCGGTCTTGTGGGAAGCTTTATTGATGTCACGGAGGAATACCGGCAGCGGCAGGAGATAGAGCGCCTGGGTGATGAGTTAAAGGATGCACTGGCTGCAGAGAAGCAGACCAATGAAAATCTGAATATGTTCATGTCTAGGATGAGCCATGAGATGCGCACACCCATGAATGCGGTCATTGGCCTTTCCAGCCTCGGCATGCAGGCGAAGGATGTGGATGAGGCGGTGGACTGCTTCCATAAGATCAACATGTCCGGCCAGTACCTTCTCGGTATCATCAATGATGTGCTGGATATTGGAAAAATAGACAGCGGCAGGTTCCGACTCGTGGAAAAGCAGACCTCCCTGAATGATATATTCACGGCGGCGGATACGATCATCCGGCCCATCGCAAATCGGAAAAACGTGCATCTGATCTATGATTTTTCAGGAGTCACGGTGCAGGATATCTGCTGTGACCGGATGCGTGTACAGCAGATTCTGATCAATCTGCTGAATAATGCTGTGAAGTTTACAGATGCGGGCGGGACGGTCCGGACAACGTTTTCAGACCGGCTGGAGGATGGAAAGGTTCGGCTGAAGATTGTGGTCGCGGACAATGGCTGCGGCATGAGCGAGGAATTTCTGCAACAGATTTTCCAGCCATTCATTCAGGAAAACAGAGACCCGGAGAGGTATGGCACAGGTACCGGGCTGGGGTTGTCCATCTCGAAGACGCTGGCGAAGCAGATGGGCGGAGATATCACCGTCACCAGTGAAGAAGGTGTCGGATCCTCGTTTACGGTGATCCTTGTACTGAAGGCGTCTAATCCTGGAAACACAAAACCGGAAACAGTAACTGTGATGAAGACAGAAGGTCTGAAAACGGAAACAGCAGAAGCTGCGGCAAAGAAAGCTGGATCGGAAACGGCAGAAGACGTAGCAGGGACAGCCGGTCATATCCTGTTTGCCGAGGACAACGAAATCAACCGGGAAATTGCCCTTCACATCCTTAAGGATGCAGGATATGTCGTTGCGTGTGCAAAGAACGGGAAGGAAGCTGTTTCTATGGCGGAGCAGTCAGACCCGGGTTTCTATGACGCAATTCTGATGGATCTGACGATGCCGGTGATGGACGGTTATCAGGCGGCACAGAGCATCCGGTCATCAAAGCGGGATGATCTGAGGCGGATACCGATTATAGCCATGTCAGCAGATGTTTTTCCGTCCTCTGTACAGAGAGCCATGGAAAGCGGTATGAATGCGTTCGTGGAAAAACCGCTGGATGCCGGGAAGCTGCTGCACACGCTTCGGGATTATATGTAAATCATCAGATCCGGTGGCATGTGCCATAAAAGCTTTGCCGGTAAGAGAAATAGACATAATCCCGCTATATATGCTGTGGCAAATGTGATATAATATTGCAAATATAGGATATGATATGACGATTGCGAAAGTACCCATGAGAAATACAGGACAAGGGGGAAAACGATGAGTCTGAATATTACAGAAAACGAAAAGAAAAATCTCTTCGATTGTGTATTTGAAAATATTTATCAGGTTTTCCTGAGAATTGATCTGCTGACCGGTGAAGGCGTGACCCTGATCGCAAAGGATGACACCTGGAAGGTCAGTGCTGGCATGCGCTTTAATTATGAACGAACCATGTATACCTACATCCTGGATGTCTCTGCGGACGCGGATCCGATGAAGACGCTGCAGGACCTGGAGCTGAAGCATGTCACGGAGTGCCTGCAGGACCGGCCTGTGTATGATGTATTCAACACTGTGCATGGCAAGAAGGGAGAACTGCGCGTCTGGGACTGCACATTTTTCCGGGGTGGAGAAGACGTCATATACATGGGAATGCGGGACGCGACAGGCGGGTTTCAGGCGATCAATGCCCACATCAGCAAGCTGGAGAAAGTCCTGAAGAAGGCGGACCAGGAAAATACAGAAAAGGATAACTTCCTGAATCTGATGAGCAGAAATGTCCGGACACCCCTGTACTCGATCATGGGGCTTACCCGTGCGGCCCAGTCTGACTTCAGCGACAATACGGCCTTCGATGATTATCTGTACAAGGTTTCGATGTCCGGTACCTATATGAATGAGACCATCAATGATGTACTGGACCTGCGCAGAATTTCCAGAAATGAGATTGTCCTTAACGATGAAGAGATTTATCTGAAGGCCTTTTTTGAAGAGATCAGGCAGATGATTACGCCTTCAATTTATGAGAAGGGCCTGATTTTCAATATGAATGTAAAAAATGTGGAGAATCTGACCATTATGGCAGA
>JAJGAH010000018.1 GCA_020844525.1 Eubacterium sp. | reverse complement strand
GCGCGTGAGCATGACTGGCAGACCGCTGTATTCACATTTGCGGTATCTCCACAGGTGTGCATGGGCGCAAGGGCACCCAGGATGCTCATGACCAATGAGGAGCGGCGGGATATTATAAGGGACCTGGATGTGGACCTTCTCTTTGAGTGCCGTTTCACAAAAGAGATGCGGGACATGGAGCCGGAGGCGTTTGTGCGCACCCTGCTGCTGGAAAAGCTGCATGTGCAGGCTGTGGTCATGGGAGATGACTTTCATTTTGGAAAGGACCGGAAGGGCGATGCCGCTGTTATGGAACAGCTCGGCAGAAAATACAATTTTATTGTCGAAGTGCTTCCGAAGGAGATGGACGGATCCAGGGAGATCAGCAGCACCTATATCCGGGAGGAGCTGTCCCAGGGGCATATGGAAAAAATAGCAGATCTGATGGGACATCCCTACTTTATCACCGGTGATATTGTCCATGGAAGAAAGCTCGGTCATTCTCTCGGCTTCCCAACCATCAACCAGATACCGGCGCCGGAAAAAATGACACCACCGTATGGCGTTTATTACTCCAGAACCTTTGTCGCCGGAAAAGTGTATCAGGGAATTTCCAACATCGGTGTCAAGCCGACGGTCGGTGGTACGGCGACAGGGCTGGAGACGTATCTGTTTGACTGTTCTCTGGATTTATACGGACAGAGGGCGAAGGTGGAACTCCTGTCCTTCCGGAGACCGGAGCAGAAGTTTGCCAGCATCGAAGAACTGAAGCTGCAGATGGACCGGGACATCCAGGCTGCGGACATCTATTTTTCCCGCGCAAAACAGTAGAGAATACCTTGTCTTCACTTTGTGAAAGTGGTAACATGAACGATATAAATACTTTGACACTGTGAAATTGTGAAGCGTCAGAGAATAACAGCGCAGGAGCGTATACTTCCTGCGGCATGTACAGGGTAAAATCCGGGGGCAAAGGACAATGAGCAAAGATATTCATAATGAAGAGGTTGATCAGCTGTTTCAGGCAATTCTGACGCTGCAATCCGTCGATGAATGTTATACCTTTTTTGAGGACGCATGTACGATCAATGAGATTCTGTCTCTTTCGCAGCGCTTTGAAGTTGCAAAGATGCTCAAGGAGAAGAAAACCTATCTGGACATTTCCAGAAAGACCGGTGCTTCCACAGCGACGATCAGCCGTGTGAACCGGTCACTGACCTATGGCAATGACGGATACGAGATGGTTTTCAGACGGCTGGGTATCAGGGAACCGGAGGATTCGGAGAGCTGATCATACACTACAAGGCATAGTTCGGAGAATTGATCGTACACTACAAGGCATAATTCGGAGAATTGATCGTACACTATAAGGCATAATGTGGTGTACGGACGATATAGAATAACAGGGGTGTCAGGTACAGGGTGTTTCTTCAGAACGCCTGTGAAGAGCCAAGGTTGTTGTGAAGAGCCAAGGTTGTAAAGAAAATGCCAGGTACCGGATGCGTTTTTGCCAGCTGTGCAAGAGCGTATCCGGTATTTTCATTCCGGTATTTTCATTCTTTATTCCGTGCTGGGAGCTGTGCGAGGATTACGCCGGAAAAGACAAGAACGCAACCCAGAATTTCCTTCCCGGAAAGTGCATCACCGAGTATGATCCATCCGGAGATCGCAGAGATGACAGATTCCAGACTCATCAGAAGAGAAGCCAGAGCGGGGTTCAGACCTCTCTGTCCGATGATCTGCAATGTGTATGCGATTCCTGACGAAAGGATGCCGGCATAGAGGATCGGTCCGATGCACAGTATCATGGCATGTATGGAGGGCGTCTCCAGAAGAAATGCCGATATGACTGACAGGGTGCCTGCTACCAGAAACTGGATGCAGGAGAGCTGAACTCCGTTTACCCGTGGAATGAAATGGTCAATGGTCAGTATGTGTATCGCAAACATGCAGGAGCATCCGAGCGTGATCAGATCTCCCCGGTTGATGGAAAAACCTTCCCGGACACACAGAAGATAGAACCCGATTACAGCCAGTATGACGGCTGCCCATACAGCGGGCGGGCATTTTTTGTGCAGAAACAGGCCGAATACAGGCACAAGAATAATGTACAGGGCAGTGATGAATCCGCTTTTTCCGGCGGTCGTATATTCCAGGCCCATCTGCTGAAAGCTTCCCGCAAGAAAGAGAATAATGCCACAGGCTGTACCTGCGACAAGCAAGTCTCTGCGGCGCTCATGGATGCTGCGGGTAATTCCGGGGACAGGCTTTCCGGTATATCCCGGTGACAGAGGATCCTTTCTTCCGACCAGCACAGCTACTGGGAGAAGGACAAGTGCACCAACATAAAATCTGCAGAAATTGTAGGTGAAGGTGCCCATGCTCTGTGCGGCAATACTCTGTGCCACAAAGGTTGTTCCCCAGATCAGGGCGGCCAGAAGCAGAAAGATGGAGTGACGGACCTTTACAGAATCTGTCCGCTGGTTTGAAGGTGTACTGCGAAAGATAGACATCGGAAAACCTCATGCATGTGAAAAGCCTTGTATAAAGGGAAAAAATAAGTTACGATGTAGAAGCTCTTTAAGACAATTGCTACTTATCATAGCATCTGAATATGGAGATTTCAAGAAATGATAGCTATCATTGATTATGATGCAGGAAATATCAAGAGTGTAGAAAAGGCACTGGTCCGGCTTGGGCAGGAAGTGACGGTAACCCGTGATGCTGATGTGCTGCGGCGCGCGGACAAGGTGGTCCTTCCCGGCGTGGGGAATTTTGGCGACTGCATGCAGAACCTGGAGCGGTTTAACCTGATACCGGTCATTCATGAGGTTACTGAAAGCGGAAAGCCCTTCCTGGGAATCTGTGTCGGCCTTCAGCTGCTGTTTGAGGAAAGCGAGGAGTCTCCGGGTGTCAGTGGCCTTGGAATCCTGAAGGGCAAAATCCTCAGGATTCCTGAGCGTGACAACCTGAAGATCCCTCATATGGGTTGGAATTCGATTCATCTGGTCCGCCGCGACGCAGAGGGCAGAGTCATAGACGCGAAAAACCCAACGGCCGGTGAAACGGGCAGGCTTTTCCGCGGGATACCGGATGAGTCTTATGTCTATTTCGTGCATTCCTATTATCTGCAGGCAGCAGATGAGAGCATCGTGACAGCCACTACAGAATACGGGGTGACCATCCATGCCTCTGTGGAAAAGGGAAATATTTTTGCAACCCAGTTTCATCCGGAAAAGAGCTCTGATACGGGACTGGCGATTCTCAGAAATTTTGCAGAACTCTGATTGCAGGAAGATAAAGTGTCGCGCATAGTACAGATGCTGAACCACGCAGGCTGAAATTGATGAGCTGCGAAAGGCAAAAATGCAGGACTGTCTACATTAAGGATGCAGGAGAGAAAATACATATGTTTACAAAGAGAATCATTCCATGCCTGGATATCAATAACGGACGCGTGGTAAAGGGCGTGAATTTTGTGAATTTACGGGATGCCGGAGATCCAGTGGAGGTCGCGAAGGCCTATGACCGCGAGGGAGCAGATGAGGTCGTTTTTCTTGATATTACAGCTTCCAGCGACCACAGACGCACTGTTGTGGACATGGTCCGGAAGGTGGCGGAAAATGTGTTCATTCCCTTTACGGTAGGGGGCGGTATCCGCACGGTTGACGATTTCCGGATGCTGCTGCGCGAGGGAGCCGATAAGATCTCAATCAATTCATCTGCCATCGAGAACCCGTCACTGATCAGCGAGGCTGCTATGAAATTTGGAAGCCAGTGCGTTGTTGTGGCAATTGATGCCCGGCACAGGGACAACGGCGATGGATGGACAGTATATAAGCAGGGCGGAAGAGTAGACGTCGGCCTTGATGCTGTGGAATGGGCTGCGCAGGCGGAGAAGCTTGGCGCCGGCGAAATCCTCCTTACCAGCATGGATTGCGACGGAACGAAGAACGGGTACGATCTGAAGCTTACCAGAGCGATTGCCGAAGAGGTCAGAATACCTGTAATTGCCTCCGGTGGCGCAGGTTCCATGGAGGATTTTTATGATGCACTGACCGAAGGAAAGGCAGATGCGGCACTTGCGGCATCTCTCTTTCATTATCGCGAGCTTGAGATCCGCCAGGTAAAGAAATATCTGCAGGGCAGGGGTGTGCCCGTCAGACTCTGACGAAAGCATCTTTATTAAGATGATTTCGCAAACACTTAACAGTTAATATTTAAGAGAGAAGGAAAGAACATGGCAGGACTGACGGGTGACTGGGAAAAAGCCATGAGGCCGGAGTTTTCAAAGCCTTATTATCGGGAACTGTTTCTGAAGGTGAACCAGGAATACCACAGCAGGACGATTTATCCTCCTGCACAGGATATTTTCAATGCTTTTCACTTTACACCGCTGGAGCAGGTAAAGGTGGTCATCCTCGGACAGGATCCATATCATGAACCCGGACAGGCTCACGGGCTTTCCTTCTCTGTAAAGCCCGGTGTAGAAATACCTCCGTCTCTTGTGAATATCTATCAGGAGCTGCATGATGATCTGGGATGCTATATTCCGAATAACGGCTATCTCGTGAAGTGGGCTAAGCAGGGCGTCATGCTGCTCAATACCGTGTTGACGGTTCGTGCGCATCAGGCAAATTCACACAGGAACATCGGATGGGAGGAATTTACAGATGCGGCAATCCGCGTGCTTGCGGACCAGGACAGGCCGATGGTCTTCATCCTCTGGGGCAGGCCGGCACAGCGGAAGGAGGAGATGATTTACAACCCGAAGCACCTGGTGCTCAAGTCTCCGCATCCAAGTCCGCTGTCAGCATACCGTGGCTTTTTCGGAAGCCGGCCTTTTTCAAAGACGAACGCATATCTGAAAAAAAACGGACTTGCTCCGATTGACTGGCAGATTGAGGACATTCCCGCAAACTGATTCGGAATCAGGAACATATCTGTAAACCGGTCTGAAATCGGAGGAATCCTGCAGACTGATTCGGAATCGAGGCGATTTCCGTAAAAAGTTCCGTACCAAAATATTACAGAAGCAACAGGAGACAGCTAAATGTCTGGAAAGAATTCAAATTCACTCGTAAAAAATGCATCCGTTCTGATGATTGCCTCCATCATATCCAGGGTCATCGGCCTTTTGTACCGGAGACCGCTGGGAACGATTCTGGGTTCAGTGGGACTTGGATATTATGGTTATGCCAGCAATCTGTATTCAATCCTGCTCCTGATATCTTCTTATAGTATACCAATGGCCACATCAAAGATTATTTCCGAGATGCTGGCGAAAAAGGAATACAGAGGAGCACACAAGGTTTTCAAGGGAGCGATGCTTTATGCTGTCATTGTGGGCGGTGTAACGGCGCTGATCTGTTATTTTGGAGGATCCATTCTTCTTCCGCAGAACCAGCAGAATGCATTGCCTGCACTTCGCGCGCTGGCGCCGACGGTCTTCCTCTCGGCCATTCTGGGCGTTCTCAGGGGCTATTTCCAGGCACACAAGACAATGACCCCTACATCGATCTCCCAGATTCTTGAGCAGATCATGAATGCCATTGTCAGTATCCTGGCAGCGTGGATCCTGATTCGTAACCTTGCACCGGAGGGCGGAACGAATGCAGCGATTTACGGTGCGATGGGCGGCACGATCGGAACAGGCGCCGGAGTTCTGGTGGGTCTCCTGTTCATGACATTTGTTTACATGCTGAACCGTGGATATTTCAGGCGGAAGATGGCCCGTGATCATCGTTCAACCGAACAGAGCTATACGGATATCATGAAGCTTCTGCTTCTGATGATCACACCGATTATTTTTACTTCCTTTATTTATAACTGCAGTGCCTATGTGGACAGTTATCTGTATTCCGCAATTCAGGGATTTAACGGTATGAACGCGGATTCCATCTCCGCAGCCTATGGAGAGTACAGCAACTATTATGTGCCGCTGGTATCCATTCCACTTGCCATGGCTTCCGCCAGCACCTCTGCCATGATGCCTGAGGTGTCCGGACAGTATGCACTCGGGAAGGTCGATGAGGTAAACCATCAGATCAACCAGACCCTTCGCCTGACAATGTTTATCTGCATTCCGTGTATGATCGGGCTGACCGTTCTGGCAAAGCCGATTATGGGTGTGCTGTTCCCATCCGCCAGTGAACTGGCTGAGAAGCTGCTTTTTGCCGGATCAATCTTTGTCGTGACTGATTCCTTTTCGATCGTTACAGGCGGCGTGCTTCAGGCAATCGGAAAGCAGCATGTGGCGCTTGTGAACGCCGGAATCTCTCTGATCGTAAATATGGCATCCCTGGCGATCATGCTGTTCGCACAGCCGAAGCTGGATATCTATGCGGTAATGCTCTCGAATATTGTCTTTTCCCTGGTCTGCTGTCTGATGAATATTCTGTCTATGCGGAAGTATCTGCGTACCCGGCATGAACTCCGGAAGACTTATGCAGAGCCCCTGGCTGCATCAGCTATCATGGGTGTGGCAGCATGGCTGGTGTATACCGCTCTGTTCCATCTGACCCGCCGTCCGTTTATCGGGCTTCTGGTTTCAATCCTTCTGGCCATTGTCGTTTACCTGGTTGCCTATGTTGTGATCTCCAGGACAACGGAGGAAGAGATGTACCGGTTCCCGATGGGCGGCAGAATTGTGAAGTTTATGAAGCTGCTGCATGTGTATCGATGAAAAAGGTAAACAGAGCACTGGTCCGGTCTCAGAACCATATGTATTATTCACTGCTGTTGTTACATAAATATTAATACTGATTTTTACTGTTACACAAATGTTAAGATTGATTTCCCACGTTTCCACAAGATATTGTGCGCAGTGCATCTCTGGGACACAAATTAACAATTGATGGACAGATCTCGTAAAAAGCTTGCAAATAAAGCCTTTTTTTGTTTCGTAACATGTGCTATAATCAGAAGCATTCAGAGAATGCAGGCTGATTTGACCTGGCCTGGATGAGAAAAGAGGGAGCGGAACAATGAGAGGGGCCAAAAATAAAATTACAAAAATATTAATCACTGTTGCGTTAACGTTAAGCATGCTTGGCTGTGCGACAAGTGTATTTGCCGCCGGGCGTGATCTGGTTGGAGGGGGAACCACCAGGATCGTTGTGCGTCAATCTTCTGCATCTGCCTCTGCAGGTGCTTCTGCGTCGGGCACAGCATCATCCGGTAATGCCGGTGCTGCCTCAACGGCGGATGATTCAGTATCTGCTGGTCAGAACGCGGCTTCCTATGTTTCAGAGCAGACAAACGTCTCTGCGGCACAGGAGGAGACACAGAGCAGTGCCGCACCAGCTACTACCATAGCTGCTGGCAATGCCAATACTGGCTATATCGATATGATCACACCTTTCCTGGTGCTCTTTGTCTGGACATTCCTGTTGTTCTGGGCACTGACCATCACCCTGATCCGTCGTTCCAGAGACAGACAGAATGCAAAATACCATGAGGAGAACCTGGAGTTCTACAGAGCTGTGCACACAGACATCGACCTTAACAGTATTCTTACGATTTGACTGGCATCTCCAATCCATATAGTTTATATAGTTCGAAATTTAAATGGTTTGAATTCATACGATTTGAGCATTGAAAAATTGGAAATCCGGATAATCTGAAAGGCTATGCTGTACAGGAAGAATGCCTGTGCGTCAGAATTAAAGATCGGCAGAAGGACTGTTACACCAGCGGTTGTTTTTTGCAGGTGTACAGTCCTTCTTTTTGCCTGAATATATCTGCAGAAAAAAATCCTGGTAATGAAGGCAAAAGCAAACTGAAAGCAAGAAAGACCAGAAATAATACAACAAATAATCAAAAAAGATCAGAAAAAAATCAGAAGGAAAAGAATGAAATAATAATGTTGTGGAGGAACTGACTAATATGGATATGCATAAAGAAATGCCTGCAGCACAGACGGGAGAAAAAGGAAATTGCGCTGAAACACAGACAGAAGAAAAAAGAAATGTAGAAATACATACGCAAGAAGAGATAGATTATGCAGAAGCAGAACATGACCATGACCACATGCATACCCACCATCATCAAAATACAAAGGCAGTGATCAACCGGCTTTCCCGCGCCATCGGACATCTGACGATGGTAAAGAAGATGGTAGAAGAGGGGAGGGACTGCAGTGAAGTTCTGATCCAGCTCGCCGCAGTGAAATCCGCCCTGAACAGCACTGGAAAGGTAATACTGAAGGACCATCTGGAGCACTGCATGGTGGATGCAATAGAGAGTGGTGATATGAAGGAAATCGAGGCCCTGAATCAGGCCATAGACCAATTCATAAAATAAGAATAAGACGAGCCATCGATCAATTCGTAATAAACATGATAATGATATACAGAACATCATGCAATTTATAAAGTAAACGCTTTAGCGAAAAGCAGGCAGACATTTTATCGCCCCTTTGTCAGAGCATTACCGACCATTACAGTCGGTTTGCGAATGACGACAGGGCGGAAAAATGCCTGACTGCTCCCGAACTTATCTATCTGGCGGCCATTTATTCAGAAATCCCGGATAACCTGAAAGATAAAGAACTTTAAATAATAGGAGTCATCCTGAGAAGCAAAGAGAATCGGATGGTCCGGTGCCTGCGTCCGGAATTCCACCTGCCGCAGCCGCACATGTGCGTCATGCGCAGCCTGCGCAATGGTCGATGCGAAGAGCTCCTGATCCATGAAGTGCGAACAGGAGCAGGTGGCAAGATAGCCGCCGTCGCGTACCAGATGCATGCCGCGCAGATTGATCTCACGGTATCCCCTTACTGCGGCCTTGATGGAAGCGCGGGATTTGGTGAAGGCCGGCGGGTCCAGGATTACGACATCAAAGGTTTGCCCCTGCTTCTCCAGATCCGGCAGAAGAGAAAACACATCTGCCACTTCATACTGAATCCGGTCATCCAGGCCATTGAGCCTTGCGTTCTCCTTTGCCTGTGCGATTGCCGTGTCAGATGCATCCACAGACAGAACGTGCTTTGCGCCGGCGTAAGCAGCATTCAGACCGAAGGATCCTGTGTGTGTAAAGCAGTCCAGCACATCAGCACCCTTGCAGACTGGCCAGATGGCACGGCGGTTCAGCTTCTGGTCCAGGAAAAATCCGGTCTTCTGCCCGTCCTTCACGTCTACGATATAGCGTATCCCGTTCTCAGTGATTTCTACATTGGTGTCAAAGGGGGCAGAGAGGAAACCCTTGATTCTCGGCAGCCCTTCCTTTTGGCGCACCTTTGCGTCGCTGCGCTCAAAAATGCCCCGGATCCGGATTCCGTCATTAGCGAGAACCTCTGTCAGCGCCTTCAGTACAATATCCTTCAGCCGTTCTATTCCAAGCGCCAGCGACTCCACAACCAGGATGTCCGAGTACTTGTCAACGGTCAGCCCGGGAAGCGCATCGGCATCGCCAAAGATCAGTCTGCAGCTGGACGTGTCAATAACCTTTTTTCTGTAATCCCAGGCATCCTGCACACGCCTTTTCAGTAGCGCAGGTGTGACAGCTTCGTCCTTCTTTCGTGTCAGCATACGGACCCGGATGCGGGAACTTGTGTTGATAAAGCCGTAGCCCATGAAATATCCGTCGAAATCCCTTACCGCAAGAATGGATCCGTTTTCAAAGGTCCCGTTTACGGAAGCAATTTCATTATCAAAAATCCAAAAGCCGCCTTTCTTCAGCGTACGCCCCTCGCCCTTTTTCAGGATTACGGATGCATCCGCAGCAAGATCTGCTTCTGAATCGGTGTCGATGTCCATTTCAAGTATATTTTCAAGCTGTTTTACTTCTGTGATTTCACTCATAGCGTCTCCTGAATATTTATAATGCTTTTTCCTGCCTGTGCAGCAGAGTCCTGTTATAAGACCGGCAGCGCCCGTGCAGTTCTGATTATTTAGGTGAATTGTAACAAGTATAGCAGAAAAAACATGCACCTGAATATAAAAAACTTTGAAAACCAGAAGCTCTATGGTATAATACCCGTAAATGCAAAAAAATCAGCATGCGAAGAACGAGGAGGCTCATTATGAAGCACATTAAGACATTAAATACCAGAAATCTTCAGAATTCTGTAAAGGATGGCGGATGTGGCGAGTGCCAGACATCCTGTCAGTCAGCCTGCAAGACATCCTGCACCGTAGGAAATCAGACCTGCGAGCATGCAGCAAAGTAAGAATTGCAGAATTAAACAGGGAATCACATGCTAAGGTGTTCCTGTTCCAGACGGAGCGGGAACACTTTATTCTTGTATGACCATATTGAGAGTTAGGAGATAGTTTTTTGATACATTTATATAAGAATAACGGTTATGATATCTGTCTGGATGTGAACAGTGGATCAGTCCATGTCATCGATGACCTGACCTATGACGTCCTTCAGAAGATGGATGAGGGAAAGAGCCCGGATGCAATTCAGTCAGAGCTCTCCGGAAGCTATGATGTGTCCGATATCTCAGAGGCAATCAGTGAATGTGACATGCTGAAGCGCCAGGGCATGCTTTTTACAGAGGACGCCTATCGGGATGCCATCGAGCAGTTCGGTGAAAGACCGACGGTCGTCAAGGCACTCTGTCTGCAGATCGCCCATGACTGCAACCTCGCCTGCAGATATTGCTTTGCGGATGAGGGAGAGTATCACGGCAGACGCGGTCTGATGTCCTATGAGGTCGGCAAAAAGGCTCTGGATTTTCTGATCCGCAATTCCGGGAACCGCCACAACCTCGAGGTGGACTTCTTCGGCGGAGAGCCGACGATGAACTGGCAGGTTGTAAAGGACCTCGTTGCTTACGGACGTTCCCAGGAGAAGGAACACAACAAGAAATTCCGTTTTACCCTGACCACGAACGGTGTACTGGTGAATGATGAGATCATGGATTTCTGCGACCGCGAAATGGGCAATGTCGTGATGTCCGTAGACGGAAGAAAATCAGTACATGACCATATGCGCCCGTTCCGGAACGGGAAGGGAAGCTACGATCTGATAATACCGAAGTTCCAGAAATGGGCCGAGAGACGGCATCAGGACAAGTATTATGTGCGTGGCACCTTTACCCATTATAATCTGGACTTTGCAGCGGACGTGATCTCACTGGCCGATCTGGGATTCAAACAGATTTCCATGGAACCGGTTGTGGCTCCGCCAACGGAGGATTATGCAATCCGTGAGGAGGATGTACCGGTAATCTGCGAGCAGTATGATATCCTTGCCCGTGAAATGATCCGTCGTGCAAAAGAGGGCAGAGGATTCAATTTCTTCCATTTCATGATTGACCTGTCCGGCGGACCCTGCGTGTACAAGCGTCTTTCCGGCTGCGGGTCCGGCGGAGAGTATCTTGCAGTCTCCCCATGGGGAGATCTGTATCCATGTCATCAGTTTGACGGCAATACGGATTTTATTCTCGGAAATGTAGATGATGGTGTGACGCGTCCGGACCTTGTGGAGCAGTTCAAGAAGGTAAATGTCTACTCGAAGCCGGAATGTTCAAAGTGTTTCTCCAGGTTCTACTGCTCCGGAGGCTGTGCAGCCAATTCCTACAATTTCAAGGGGAATATCAATGATGTCTATGACATTGGCTGCGCACTTCAGAGGAAGAGAGTGGAATGTGCGCTGATGATCAAGGCCGCCCTCGCTGATGATGAAGGCAATACAGAAATGAAGATCGATGGATGATTTTTTGGTGACAAGAGGACAAAGAAGATGAATAAGAAACAGAGTATTGCAGTGCTGATCATTACAGCTGCTCTTACGGTACTGCTCGGATTTACCGTGATCTTTGGATGGGGCAAACTGCATACAGGTTCCATGCGGAATATCCGGACGGGCCTGGACCTTTCCGGAGGTGTGAGCATTACCTATGAAGCGACAGAGTCGAATCCTTCCACTGAGGATATGCAGGATACGGTTTATAAGCTGCAGCAGAGGGTTACAACCTACAGCACAGAGGCAAACGTCTATCAGCAGGGTCTCAATCGTATCAATGTTGAGATTCCCGGTGTAACAAATGCCAATGAGATTCTGGAGGACCTGGGAACTCCCGGATCGCTGACATTTCAGGATGCAGATGGCAACACGGTTTTGGAGGGAACAGATATTGCGGATGCACAGGGTGTTTCAACCACAAACCAAAGTACGGGCGTACGGCAGTACATTGTAGAGCTGACGATGACCAGTGCGGGTGCAAAGAAATTTCAGCAGGCGACGGCAGATAACGTAGGCAAGACCATCTCAATCATTTATGATGGGCAGACTGTCAGCTCGCCGACCGTTGAGCAGGAGATCAGCGGCGGCAAGGCGCAGATCACCGGCATGAGCTCTCTGGAGGAGGCGCAGAAGCTTGCTTCCTATATCCGTATTGGATCTCTGTCTCTGGAACTGAATGAGATTTATTCCAATGTTGTCGGCGCATCTCTGGGACAGGAAGCACTTTCAACCAGTGTCGTTGCAGGTGTGATCGGTCTTCTTCTTGTCGTGCTGTTCATGATCGTCATCTTCCGCATGTCCGGTGTGGCTGCGGGCTGGGCGCTGGTCATCTTTACATTCCTGGACCTTGGGTTCATGAACGCCTTTGACATCACGCTGACACTGCCAGGCATCGCCGGTCTGATCCTGACCATTGGTATGGCTGTAGATGCGAACGTTATTATCTACACCCGTGTGCGTGAGGAGCTTGCCACAGGCGCCGGGCTGCACAGCTCCCTGCGGGCTGGTTTCCACAAGGCATTTTCTGCCATCTTTGATGGGCAGATCACGACGCTGATCGCGGTGGCGGTGCTGTACCTCATGGGTACCGGAACCATTCGCGGATTTGCTACTACGCTGGCGATTGGAACGATCCTGTCCATGTTCACAGCGCTGGCTGTTTCCAGATGGCTCAGCTATGCCTTCTATGGCATCGGGATCCGGAATGTCCGCTTTTATGGCACAACGACACACAAGAAGACACTGCATTTTGTCGAGAAAAGAGCCATCACTATGGCGATTGGTCTGGCTCTTATGATTTCTGTTCCGATTGGCATGCTCGTATATTCCTCAAAGGGAAAGCATGCGATGAACTACAGTCTGGATTTCATCGGCGGAACGGCGACCACTGTGGATTTTGGCAAGGATATGAGCCTGACGGATCTGGACAATGAAGTGGAACCGGTTGTGTCCAAGGTTACCGGCAACAGCGATA